>NZ_CP196674.1:0-141365 GCF_058744955.1 Paenarthrobacter sp. E2MeOHC11
ATGAGGAGCGGGTTATCGTCGAAAAACCGCCTTTGTGCCTGTCTTTACAACGACCCACGACCTTTTGGTCCGTTCAACGTAATTTCTCTTCCGCTTGGGAAGTTGCTGGCCATTTGGTCTGAATCTCCTTTTCCAAAGCAGTCCTCGGGCATCACGGTAAATGAGATAGACCAATTGCTTGTGGACGGGACTAATGACGAAAGGCTCCGAGGGCAACTTTGGCGCGACAAAATCTGCCAAGGATACTATTTGCTCTTCAGTTTCGTCGCGGAGCTCAACATCAGTGATTGGGTAGTCCCCATAGTTGTGCACTCGCCAAGTTTCGTCGTGGAGATCCACATTAGTGATTGGGTAGTCATCATTGTTGTGCACACGCGAAGCCGGGTTGGGCGGTTCCACCTTCTCGTCCTTCACCACTATGACCGAGTAAGCGGCAATGCGGCGGTTGCGCCACGCCGCTACCGAGGCAACTGCAATAGTCCATGCGATGCTCAGCACTGCCACCGCAACGGACGCCCACCCCGACCAGGGCCCCAGATCCAAGGCTCAACCTAGAATCGCGCAGGCAATTGAATACGAGTAGGCGTAGGTCGCTTGGGACTTTGCATCAAGCGTGTTCTTTGTGATGACCAGGACACCATCCAACTTACCCGCCAGCTGTTTGATTCTCTTCCGCCTGAGCCTCTTACGGGGAGTCTTGACAGCCTTCATGGCAAGGTCCTCGGTCTCTTTTAACGAGAGTCCTAGGGCTTCAGTGGACCCTATGGGATCAGGGTTAAGCCCGAGTTTTTCTGCTTTGGCCATTCTGCGGCGGGCCGCTCGCGCCATGCGGTTGACTTCATAGGCCCGGAACTCAGGCCGGAGCGTAGCCAGTTCACTCTTCCATGCGTGACCCGAACGATGAGAGTATCTGAGGGTGAAGAGTGCGAAGTCGGGAGCAGAACTCGACGAAATGACCTTGGAGCGCCGTTCATAGACAGCAGGTGAAGCCGCGTCGGCTGCCGCAACGAGTCTGGTCAGGGGCGGAGTGACCCCACTGACCCTTGCTTCCGTCGACGGCAGTTGGATCCCGACTTCACGTAACGAGGATTTTGTAGTGTTGAGTGCCTCTATCAGAGTACGGAGTGTCGCGGCCTGACTTTCATCGGGGAGATGCGGGTCAAATCTTGAGCTGGACATCGGCACCGCCTCTACTGCGTTTCATCGAAGGTGCCCTAACATTACAATAACGAAAGACAGAGTCAAGGAATCGCGGTTGCTTTGAAACTTCATCGTCCTGATTTGAGACGTATTCGCAAGAATTCATCCGATGCGTTGTCCTTCTCGTTTGCCACGGAAGCCGAAATAGAGGTTGCAAGATCGGCCGCGGTCAGCTATGCCACCCTTGCAATACGATCGAATATCTGGCCTGTTTCCCGACGGGCGCCGTATATTCGGCTGGCGAGAGCCGCTGACCGCGCAATATCTAAGGGAGCCAAGGAATCACAACGTCCAGTTTTGCACCTTTCCGAGACGGAACTGTCCTTATGCGTAACGGCTCTTCGATGGCATGTAGAACACAGATCTAAAATGCCTGATGGCATCGTGGAAAACTTCGCTGAGCTACTCCAGGCGATACCTATCGATGCTGGAGCTTCGGGTGACACCGGTGTTGATTCAGCGTAGAGCCTTCGTCGGGCATCGATGTGAGCCATCTTGTAGCCGCAGAAGTCGCGAACCAAGCAATCACGGTTCACAAAAGGGGATTGTTAGGCGATCTTAGTTTACATAACGTCCGTTATCGGCGTTGAAAGTACGGGAGTAGAAGTAGCTGCGAGAACTACCGGGGCTGCTTTCATACTGCTGCTGCCAGCAGTGCGGCCAGGCCAGCGCTTGTTGGACTGCCTAATGGGGGCGATGAGGGCTTGAACCTTCCCCGTCGTTCCTGAGCCCTCAAAGGCCGCGATTTTCCCAAGTACGCCACCTCAGCCCGCAGCAGTTCGTTCTCCAGACTCAGTTGCTCAAACTCCGCGTCCTGTGGCCGTTCCGGGCTTCCGGGACGGCGCCGCGCCAGGCCTCCGCGAAGGCGCGGCGCCGGGTTCCCGGGAGGGTGTGGCCTTGGGCATCACTGGCATGCCGTCGCGCTTGGGCCGCAGCCCGTACTCGCCCACCCGCTGCGTCACAGACAAAAACTGCTCCCCTCAAATCTGAAACTGAAAATTCTCAGTCCTCTTCAGGGGGAGCAATTCAGTTTCCGCCTGGCTTGTTGGCGCAAGCGCGCCACAGCGTGATCCTTTACGCAGCCAGGGCCCGGAACCCGGACCCATGGAATACCAAGGGGGCCGTGCCGTTGAAGGTGTGCATTGCCTTGACGGCGAGCAGTGCGATGGAGTGGTCCCCGCCCTGCATCTCATCGTGGAGTTCAACCTCCAGCCAGGAGACGGCTCCATGGAAGAGGACGGCACCTCCCCCACCAGTGGTTGTTGGTGCATTGGCGAAACGGTCGGCGTTCTTTGCCGCAAGTTGCCTGCACAGTAAGTCCTGTCCTTCGGCAAGCACCGAGATTCCCAATCGGTCGGATTTCCGCAGGACCGGCCAAGTGGTGGACCCGTTATCGAACGCCACCGAGACCAACGGCGGATCAAGGGAGACTGAGGTGAAGGAACTGGCCGCCATCCCCACTCGCTTGCCGTCGACGACACCCGCAATGGCAACTACTCCCGTGGGGAAGGTACCGAAGACGCTCCGCAGTTCACCGGCGGTGAATGTTACCGCCGTCGATACATCTGACATTGTCTGTGTCATTACCAGCTCCATCCCCGGTTCGCCGGCGCCGTCCAGGCGTCAGCTTTTTCAAGTGTGGTGAACATGCGCCCCAAGTCCAGCAGGCCCTGGGTAGACCAGGTCATTGGCAGAATCTGGAATCCGCGCAGGCCTGTTTCGCGGTTGATTTCAAGAATCTGCTCGGCAACGTCCTCCGGCGTTCCGATCAGCGGTTTCGCCCCTGACCCTACGCCGATGCTGCGGGCGGCCCTGTCCCTTTCGCCGCTGTGCGTTTCCAGATAGGTTTGGCTCCGCCCAAGGAACGAGTCCAGCCAGCCGCGGGCAGCGTCCATGTCGATGGTTTCACGGAGTTCGGCAAACCTGTCCTCGGCTTCCCGGGTGGTGGCCGCGGTGAGGACCGATACACCGCCAACAAGGTTCACTTCCAGGGGATCCCGGCCGTTCGCCACCGCCTTTGCGGCAAGTTCCTCCACCGGCTTACGGACTTTGGCCATATCCTCTACAACGGTGAAGAAGCCGTAGTCGCACTCGGAGGCGATAAGGTCCTGGCCTGCCGGAGATACGCCGGCGTTGAACAGCAGCGGCCAGGGTTCCTGCAGTGGATGCGGGCCCATCATGGAACCGCTCATCTGGTAGTACTCGCCGTCGTAGGTCATCTCCGCGCCGCGGGCATTCCATAGGGCCTTGACAGCACGGACTGCATCAGTGGCCTGGGCGTACCGGACACCATGGTCCTGCTGGTCCACACCCATGATGGGGTCGTCCTTCGTGCCCGGGACGATGTTCCAAGCCCAGCGGCCCCCGCTCATGGTGTCCAGGTTGCTACCCATACGTGCGATAACGGCCGGAGACATATACCGGGTGTGGAGGGTGGTGGCAACTCCGATGTGCTTGGTGGCGTTCATGAGCACCGGAGCCCAGATGGGTGCCGACAACCTTGGTTCGCCGTGCCCGATTCGGTTGTTGGCTTCACCGTGGCCAATGTAGCCGTCCGCCATGAAAAGAAAATCGAAGCCCGCCGCTTCGGCAGCCTGGGCAAGCTCAGTCTGCACCGCTATGTCGAGCACCGGGGGGTTGAGCTTCGCGGCGACAGCTGAAGTCAGGTAAGGAGTCTGAGAGTTGAACCACATCAGACCGAACCGCAGCTGGCCGTCAGGCCGCCTAACTTTCACTTGTGGAGATGCCATGATTCCAACCTTTCATTCATTAAAACTGATACCTGCATCGAAATAGAGTCTATTGGTTGATATATGCATACACAAGGGAAATTTGACGGAAAAGTGCATTTTTACCTCTTTACCTCACGATGCCGTCCGTGGCGTCCCTTGCGTAGGGTTGAATGGTGGCAGAAGAGATCATTTTTTGACCCGCCGTGGAGGAATCATGCAGCAAAGCCCCGTCGACATCGAGTTGGATGCGGTTGACCAGCAGATTATTGCAGCACTGCAAATCAACGGCAGGGCCTCGTGGAAGGACGTAGCCGTCGCAACTGGCATCAGCGAGTCCACCGTCGTGAGGCGTGGAAAACGTCTGCTGGGCAGCAACATCCTGCATGTCGTGGCGTACGTGGACGTTGTGCGTGCCGGACTCGGTAACCCGGTTCTGATTCGGGTCTCGGCTGTGCCCTCCAGCTACCGGGGAGTCTTGGAAGCCCTTCGGCAGCGCCCGGATGTGAGGTTTTGCACCTCCACCACGGGCCCGGCAGCCTTTATTGTGGAGATCGTTGCACACGACCGCCCCGCCCTCGTTCACCTCTTGTCCCATGAGCTGGCGCAGATTGAAGGCGTCGCCCAGCTTGAAACACTCAGCATCACCCGCACATTCCACTCCACCCGGGCCTGGAATGAGGGACTCCTCTCCGCCGAGGCAATCAAGATCCTGCGGACTCTGGATGAAGGGGCCAACCCATCCTCATCTGACGGGACCCAGCCGACGCAGGTGGTTGCCCTTGACGCCATAGACCGCGAGCTGTTGCTGCTGCTGGCTGTCAACGGGCGCCTCTCGAACAAGGAGCTGGCGGACAGGCTGCAGACGAGCGCATCCACCATCGGCAGGCGCCTGGTCCGCTTGGAACTGTCCGGCATCATCCACTTCAGGGCCGTACTGGCGCCCGACGCGGCGGGCTTCGGCTCCCAGCTGTTGATCTGGATGCAGGTGGACAGCAGCGAGCTGGATGAAGTTGCCGGAACCCTAATCGACAATCCGGCCACCAAGTTTCTTTGGGCCACCGCAGGTAGGTTCAATTTGTGCTTGGGCATCCAGCTTCGCGATATCCGGGACATGTACTACTTCGAAACTGAGGTGCTCTCCAAGCTGCCGGGGATCCAGCAGACCGAGGTCAGCGAGCACCTCCAGGACGTCAGGCGGAATTGGATCCGTCTGACGGACAACGGCGGACCGTCGGAATCATCGACAGCCTCAACCGCCTTGTCCCAGCTTTTTGAGGCCAGGGTGGCGAGGGGCAGCGCAGTGCAGGGTTGACGCCCAGGTCGGTGCCCTTGCTTTCGGTGCGGCACCTGCTTCTCAGAGACCGCGGTGGTACTGCACCGGCCAGAATTCCTTGGGCGCGTCCTGCACGAGCCGGAGCGGATAGTAGGGATCCGTGAGCAGTGTACGGCCCAGGAAAACAGCATCTACTGGTGAGGTGTCAAAGATGCTCTTCAGCAGCGCCGGGTCTGACAGTCGGCCCACGGGTGCAACGGCAATATCCGTCTCAGCCCGGAGGATTTCAGCGAATTCCAGGTTCAGCCCGTTGCGGTTGGGCGGCGGAACGTCAACCGCTAGAGCCCCGGACGTGACGTCGAGAAGGTCGATGCCAAGGGCTGCAAGCTTGCGCGCAAAGACTTTCGCCTCGTCGAGAGTGATTCCGCCCTCTATCCAGTCGGTCGACGTGACCCGGACAGCCACCGGCTTGTCCTGCGGAAATGCGTTCCTTACCGCCTCTGCCACCCGCAAGGGCAATCGCATGCGGTTTTCAAGCGATCCACCGTGCTCGTCGGTGCGCTGGTTCACCACAGGCGAAAGGAACTGGTGTAGAAGGTAGCCGTGCGCTGCGTGCACCTCTACCATGTCGTAACCCGCCTCATGGGAGTTCGCGGCCGCGACAGCAAAAGCCTCAACAACCTCGTCAATGTCCGCGTGAGTCATCTCGGCAGGAATAGTGAGCTTGCCGAACGGGTTGGCTGAGGGCGCCACGGGTACCCAGCCGCCGTCCGAAACGGACACCGGACTGTTCTGCCCGCTCTGCAGCCACGGCACCATATGAGAACTCTTACGCCCGGCACACTGCAACTGTACTGCGGGCACGGAACCCAACTCCCTGATGACGCCGGTCAATGCCCGGTGAGCGTCAATTTGTGCACCGTTCCAGATGCCAAGGTCATTGGCGGTGGTCCGGTGGCGGGGACCGACCGCCGTAGACTCCACCATGACCAGGCCTGCACCACCCATGGCCCTTGCCCCGTAATGCACCAGATGCCAGTTGTTCGGCAGTCCGTCGTCACCGGCGGAGTACTGGCACATAGGGGACATCCATAGGCGGTTCTCTATTCCGATTCCGCGCAGCTTCAGCGGCTCGGCAAATTTTCCACGATGCATCGTCGTTCCGATCTTCTAGACAGTCATCCCGCAGCCATCGCCGCATGGGGTTAAGCTCCATCCTGTCCCAATCGGATGACTGTATCAAGCTTTTTACATAAATGAAATGAAGTTTTCTGTCACACAGCTCTTCACATCGAAGGATTTCACCGCTACAGTTCAATTACTCCCTCAGATGTGGCCCACCTCACGCCGTGAACTTTCCCCGGCACGCTATGGGACCAGCCCTCCCCGACACCACTTGATTGGACTGTGCAATGAGCGTTGAAGAATCCAGCGTCACCCAGGCGCCGCCCACGCCAACCACGAAACGGCTTACCCGCGACCAGCGCAAAGCGGTCATGGCAGCCTCGGTGGGTAACGCCGTCGAATACTACGACTGGGCCATCTACGGCACTTTCGTGGCCATTTTCTCGCCGCACTTCTTCCCGGGCGGCGACAGCATCACCAGCCTCCTTTCCTCCCTAGCCGTCTTTGCCGTCGGCTTCGTAGCCCGCCCCATCGGCGCAGTGGTTCTCGGCTCCTTTGCCGACCGTCATGGGCGCAAGAAGGCTCTGATCATCGCCATCACCATCACTTCAGCGGGTGCCTTGGTGATTGGCCTGCTCCCCGACTTCTCCGACATCGGGCTCTTTGCTCCGCTCATTCTGGTCATTGCCCGCCTTGCACAAGGTTTCGCGGCCGGCGGTGAGGGCAGCGGCGCCATGACGTTCCTGGCCGAATCCGCCCCGCCAAGCCGCCGCGGCTTCGTTGGGTCCTTCCAGCAGGTGTCCACGGGTGTCGGCCTCCTGCTGGCATCCCTTACCGGAACCATGATTACTACCTTCCTCTCCAAGGAAGATGTCGCATCCTGGGGCTGGCGACTGGCCTTCATGATCGCTGCCGCCCTTGGCCTGGTAGGGCTTTGGCTCCGCCGCACCGTGGATGAAACCGAGGCCTTCAAGAAGGAAGCGGCCGAACTTGCCACCCGTGCGGAAAAGGCAAAGGGCATCAGCGCCGTGGAAGCCTTCAGGCGCAACCCGAAGCAGATGGCCCAGGTCTTCTGCCTTGGCATCCCGGCCACCATCGTGAACTACCTGTGGCTCACCTACATGCCCACCCTCGCGCACACCATCACAGGGTTCCCGCTCAAAGACGCCCTCCTGATCAACACCATGGCCCTGACCCTGTCCTGCCTGATCCTGCCCTTCTGCGGCAAGTTCTCGGACAAGTTCGGCCGCAAGGCAAATCTCTACATCTTCACCATCGGGTTCGTGGTCCTTTCCTACCCTGCGCTCCAGTTCATGGGCAACAGCTTCATTTCGCTGCTGGCCATCCAATTCATCGGCGTCATCCTCCTGGCCTTCGACGGCGCCATTATCGCCAGTACCTATAACGAGCTGTTCCCGGTGGAAACCAGGGCCGCCGGGTCCGCTATCCCGTTTGCCCTCTCCGTGGCACTCTTCGGCGGAACGGCTCCGTTGATCGTCACTTGGATGTTCTCCAGCGGTTACGGCAACTTCATCTGGCTCTACCCGGCCGTCGGTGCACTGATCGGCCTCCTGGCCGTCATCAAGCTGCCCGAAACCTCCAAGCGCAGTCTCTAAACCCGCAGCACCCAACCGAAAAGGTAAACAACGTGACCATCGAAACCCCCTCCTGGGCCTGGGATGAAAGCACCTGGCGCAACCACGTCAACGCTGTCCGCGCTGGCAGGGATCTTACCCCCACTGAATGGCCAAACGGCGCGAAAGCCGTTGTGACTCTCAGCTTCGACCCCGACCACGAAACCATCCCACTTCGGGACGGCGACACCTCACCGGGTTCCCTGGCGCGCGGCGAGTTCGGCTCACGGGTTGGTTCCCGGCGGGTCCTGGACGCACTTGAGAAGTACTCCGCACCTTCCACGTTCTTCATGCCGGCCGTTTCAGCTCTGCTGCACCCGGAGGAACTGAAGTCCTACGCGGCAGCGGGGCATGAGATCGGGGCCCACGGCTGGATCCACGAGCGCACCGCGGAACTGCCGGAGGCGGCGGAGCGGGACCTGGCCCACCGCAGCATGGATGTGCTGGAGAAGATGACCGGAGTGCGTCCACGCGGGATCCGGACGCCCAGCGCAGATTTCACCCCGTCCACCATCGAGATCCTCCAGGAAGTCGGCCTGGAATATGACACTTCCCTGATGGCTGACGACATGCCCTACGAAATCCTGACGCATGGAAAACCCAGCGGCATCGTCGAAATCCCTATGGAGTGGATCAGGGATGACGCTCCGTACTTCATGATGCAGCGCTACGGACCCTACCGGCCCTATACGGTGCCCCGGGCCTGGTTGACGATCATGAAGGACGAGTTTGATTCGGCGTATGCCGACGGCGGAGTTTTTCAGCTCATTTGCCACCCGCACATCATCGGGCACAGGTCCCGGATCGTCATCCTGCACGAACTGCTCGAATACATCACCGGCCACAAGGACGTCTGGATCGCCACCCATGGCGAGGTGGCGGACTACGTGCGTGAACAGCACTCAGTGCCCAAGCCCAAGGATTTGCTGAGCCACTCGGCAGCAAGCGACAAAGAGAATTAAGGAACGTTCCATGCCCCAGGATAAGAAGCAACAGGTCCTCATCACCGGTATGTCCGGAAAGATCGGAACCGCCATAGCGGCCAGGTTCGCCGAGGACGGATTCGACGTCATTGGCGTGGACCTCCGGGAGGAAGCGCTGACCGAAAGTGCTGCATCCCTGTCGGCCGCCTATAAGAGCAAAATACATACCGTTCCCGGTGATCTGAGCGATCTCGCGTTCGCCGCAGGCTTGGTGCCCAGCGCCTGGGAGCGGTTCGGTCCCATCGATGTCCTGGTTAACTGTGCCGCGCTGGTGCCGTCTACACCCTTCACTGCTCTGGACGCCGATACCTGGAACAAGGTCCAGAACATCAACGTTACCGCCCCCATGCTGGCCACTGCGGCCCTTGGCAAATTGACCGAAGAGCATGATGTGCCGGCGACCGTAGTGAACATCAGCTCGGGCGCGGCCACCAGGCCCCGGCCAGGTGCCTCGCACTACTGCACCTCAAAGGCGGCGATGGAGATGCTCACCCGGGCAGCTGCCATTGAACTCGGGCCGCGGGTGCGGGTAAACGCGATCAGCCCGGGTTTCGTGAACGTCGACAGCCCCATCAATCCGGTCAAGCCCGGCTACGCCAAGTTGCTCAAGCAGAACCCTTCCGGACGCTTCGGCAAGCCCGATGACATTGCCCGCGCCGTCAAGTGGATCGCAGGGCCGGACGCGGACTGGGTGACCGGTGCGGTGCTGCGGGTGGACGGCGGGTCCACGGCCGGCACACTGGCCCTGCCGCTGCAGTGGGATGAGGAGACGGTAGGCAGCCAGCAATGAAGTCGGCAAACCAAAGCACAACCCCTGATTACGTAGTGGTGGGCGCAGGCGCCATTGGCGGGACCCTCGCCTACCACCTGCTGCAGGCAGGAAAGTCCGTAGTCCTGGTGGACGCCGACTACGACCACGTGGACACGATTAACGAGCGCGGGCTGCAGATCCAGACATCGCTTCCGCAGAAACCGTCCGTTCCGGTGCGGGCGTATGCTCCGGAGGACTACCGCGGGTCTCTGGGCCGGGTCGTCCTCGCCGTCAAGGCGCAGCATACGGCAGCGGCAGTGAAGTGGATCGCCCCCAGGCTGCAGGCTGATGGGTGGGTGGTCTCCATGCAAAACGGCTTGAACGAAGGCAGCATCGCCTCCGTCGTGGGACGCGAACGAACGGTGGGCGCATTCGTGAACCTGAACGCGGACGTCATCGCGCCGGGCGTCATTCATGACGGCGGCGTGGGCGCCCTGGTGGTGGGGGAACTTGACGGTGCCGACACCGCCCGGACACGGCAACTCGCTGCCGACCTGTCGTCCTGGGGACCGGTGGTCACCAGCCCAAATATCCAGGGCTACCTCTGGGCAAAACTCGCCTACGGTGCCATGCTCACGGCCACATCGTTGTCCAACGTTCCGATGGCAGAGGCTGTCACCACCTATGAAGCCACCATGACGGCGGTAGCCCGGGAAATCTGCGCCATCGCTGCTGCGCAGGGCATCACCCTGGAAAGCTTCGACGCCTTCAATGCCGGCGCCTACCGCCCGGAAACGGATCCGGACCACGGCGCGGCCGCAACACGGGAACTCGCCGCGTGGCTCCATACGCTCTCCAAGAAGCACAGCGGGATCTGGCGAGATATTGCGGTGCGGAAGCGCAAGACGGAGGTGCCCACGCACTACACACCTGTCCTGGCCCTGGCCCGCGACCTGGACGTTCCCGCCCCGCTGCTCGAAGCCGTCCTCCGCAGACTGGCCGAAATCGAAGCAGGAGAACGGGACCTGACCGAAGAGAACCTCTCCGCCCTGTCCGCACTGACACCCACGAAGGTGGCCTGAATTTATGCCCGCAAGAACCGAATTCGCCGTTCCGTCGATTGCCCCAGTCGGCACCGTGCGTGCAGTGCAGTCCTGGCTGCAGGACCATTTCGACGACATGGTCAAGGACTTGTTCGACTTCGTCAACATCGAAACTCCAAGCACTGACAAGGACCAGCTCAACACCGGGCTTGCCTGGATCGAATCCTGGGTGGCGGCCAACCTTCCGGCGCCGGCTGCCACAACAAGGCACGACGGCGGCACCCACGGTGACGTCCTCGTCGTCGAATATGAGGGGAACGGCGACAACGTGCTCACCTTCCTCTCCCACTACGACACCGTGTGGGAGAAACAAACACTCCTCGAGTGGACGCCCGCCCGGGACGGAGACTTTGCCACAGGGCCCGGTATTTACGACATGAAAAGCGGCCTGGTGCAGTCCCTATGGATGATGAAAGCCCTCACGGTACTTGGCGTCCCGGTCCCCCCAATCCGCATGCTGTTCAGCGGTGATGAGGAAACCGGCAGCCCGGCAGGACGCGCCGTAATCGAGGAGTGCAGCAGGACCTCCAGCGCCGTCATCGTCTTCGAAGCCAGTGAAAAGACCGCCATCAAGACCTCACGCAAGGGCATCGGCCGATTCTCGCTGCGCATCACTGGAAAGGAAACCCACGCCGGCGCGGACTACACCGCAGGAATCAGCGCTATCGACGAATTGTCCCGGGCCGTGCTCTACCTACACGCTTTGACAGACCTTGAAAAGGGCACCACGGTGAACGTGGGCGTGGTCAACGGTGGCTCAAGGTCCAATGTAGTGGCGGGCTCCGCTTTTGCCGACATTGACGTCCGGATTGTCCAGAACTCCGAGATCGAACGCATCGACGAGGCGTTCCGGAACCTCAAGCCACGGCACCCACGGGCCGAACTGACCATCGGAGGCGCCTGGAACCGGCCGGCGATGGAACGCAACGAACTCACCACCAGCATGTACCGGCTGGCCAAGTCCGCTGCCTCCGGTCTGGGCGTGGAACTGGGAGAAATCTCGGTGGGTGGGGGAAGCGACGGAAACTTCGCCACCGCGCTCGGCATCCCGGTCCTGGACGGAATGGGGGCTGTGGGCGCGGGCCCGCATTCCCGGTCCGAGCACATCATCCTCAGCGGAATGGTGGAGCGTGGGGCGATTGCCGCAGGGGTTGTAGCTGCGTTTGCTTCCGCCTGATTCCGTGGCCTCAAGGAGACCGGACGCGCCCAGGATGCGTGCCAGCCAGATGACAGGCTTCGGTCTGCCCGCCCCGACGGTGCGTTGGGTTGAGCAACCCGAAGCAGCGAACGGAGAAGTACTGGTCCGTGTTGTCGCAGCGGGCCTGAACCCCATCGACAACGGCATTCGCCTGGGCAGATCGCCGTACGCTCATCCTCCCGTTTTCCCGGCAATCGTGGGAACGGACATGGCCGGCATCGTTGAGTCGGTGGGCAACGGCGTTAGCGGGTTCCGGCCCGGCCAGCGTGTCTACGGCCTGACCGGAGGCGTGGGAAGCCTGCAGGGGTCACTGGCGGA
The DNA here is from genome assembly GCF_058744955.1 of Paenarthrobacter sp. E2MeOHC11. Lineage (NCBI taxonomy): Bacteria > Bacillati > Actinomycetota > Actinomycetes > Micrococcales > Micrococcaceae > Paenarthrobacter > Paenarthrobacter sp. E2MeOHC11. The sequence continues at coordinate 12,318 of NZ_CP196674.1, forward strand.
GTTCGTCTCCGTCGACCCCTCGCTGCTAGCCCTGGCTCCAGCGACCTTATCCCTCCGTGAGGCCGCTGCGATGCCGCTGGTCACGCTGACAGCATGGGAGGGACTGGTCGACCGGCTGGCTGTAGCCTCGGACCACATGGTTCTTGTCCAGGGTGGTGCGGGGGGTGTGGGCCATATGGCGGTCCAGCTAGCCGTGGCCTTTGGAGCCCGGGTGTGGGCATCCTGCTCGTCGGCGAAAGCACCGATTGTGCGTAGCTTCGGTGCCACACCCATTGACTATGCCGCCGAGCCCGTGGAGGAATACGTCGCCCGGCACACGGCAGGCCAAGGGTTCGACGTCGTCTATGACACGGCGGGTAAGTCAGCGCTGCAGGCCGCCTTCGAAGCGGCGCGGTGGCGCGGTGCGGTTGCAAGCTGCTCCGCTTTTGGCAGTCACGATCTTACCGAAGCTTCACTCCGAGCGCTGAGACTGGAGCCTGTGTACGTGCTGCATCCGCTGCTCAGCGGACAGGGCCGCGAGCGGCACGGGGAAATCCTGACCAGGGCAGCCCAGCTGGCAGACCGCGGGCATCTGAAGCCGGTAGTGGATCCTCGCCGGTTCACCCTTGACACACTGGCGGAGGCCTACGCCGCCCTGGGCGACGGCTCCGCCCTGGTGAAGGTCGTGGTGGACGTGTCGCCCGAACCCTCATTGCCCGGCAGTAGCTCCGGGCCCCGCCTTCCCTGAACGTGGACGAACCCATCGATGGAGGAACATCAAAATGAACACCGAAAACACCGCCTCGCTCTTTATCGGGCTGGGCAATATGGGCCGCCCCATGGTGGTCAACTACGCCGCCGGCAGCACGCGCCAGCTCTATGTCTACGACACCAACCCTTCCGCAGCGGCGGAGGTTGCAGAGGCTACAGGGGGCACGCCGCTGCCGGACCTCGGGAACATCCCATCGACCGTCCGCACCGTGATTCTTATGCTCCCCAACAGCCGCATCGTCGAGTCCGTCCTGCGCAGCGACCCGGAACTTTTCCGGCAGCTGCCTGCGGGCTCGCTCATCATAGACATGAGTTCCTCGGAACCGGAGAGCACGGCAGCCCTCGCCGCGGAGGCGGCTTCCCTAGGCATTGATTATGTGGACGCGCCGGTCTCCGGCGGGGTGGCCAGGGCCGTCACCGGAGAACTGGCAATCATGGTGGGCGGCGGCAGCACCGTTGTCGAACGCGCCAAACGCCACCTGGCCCCCATGGGCGCTGCCATCACGCACGTGGGACCACCCGGCACCGGGCACGCGGCTAAGGCGCTGAACAACCTTCTGGCCGCCACGAACCTGGCCTCTGCCGCAGAAATCCTTACAGTTGCCGCCACAGCCGGCATCACACCGGAGAGGATGCTGGACGTCATCAACGGCTCCACTGGCCGCAACCAGGCAACCGAAGTAAAGTACCCGCGCCACATCCTGACAGGCACTTTTGACTCCGGCTTTGCAATGGACCTGATGCTCAAGGACCTCAAAATCGCCCGGAATATTATCTCCGGACAGTCGGCCGAGGCTCCCGTCGTCCTCACTGTGCAGGAAACTGCCGAGAAAAGCCGTCAGTTCCTCGAAAGTGCCCAGCCGGACCATACGGAGTTCGTCCGGTACTACGAAAAAACCAACGGTACGCCCCTTCGCGGCGGCGCCTAGACCCATCCCTTCGAAAGGACCCTCAACATGACCATCGACTCTATCAACGACCAGACTGCCGCAGCACAGGAATACATCGATGACATGGCCCGGCAGCGCGGCTACGTCCTGGACTACCACAAGGTCATGGCCAAGCACGATTTCCCCGTCCTGCAAGCAGCGAACCACGTTGTATCAGCCGCGTACTTGGACCAGCGCACTCTGGATCGCAAAACCAAGGAACTGATCTTCATCGTCAGCCTGACCGTCATGCGCGCCTCCAAAGGCCACATCCAGTCCCACATCCGCGTCGCCCTGGATCTTGGCGTCACACCCGGAGAGATCCTCGAAGCCATCGAAATCGCCTTGCCCGAGGCCGGAGTCGTGGCATTCCAGGCGGGCGTGGAGGCTTGGCGAGAAGTTGTGGGCGCAGAGGGCATTGAACCCAGCGTGGCTGTCCACGAAGGCGGCAACGGCAACAGTTAGGGACGCCGGCACCGCACACGAGCCACCGCCCGCATAACCAAGGAGACACCATGCGCAGCACCTTCAACGTTGTGGCCCGCTACCGGACTAAACCGGGATGCACCGATAAAGTACTCGAACTCCTGGGCCGGATGGCGTCCGAGAGCCGCAACGAGTCCGGCAACATTTCCTACGAATTCTTTCGTGGCGTGGAGGATGACATGCAGATCGTCATTCTGGAGACCTACCACTCCGCTCAGGCCTTCGAACAGCACCGGCAGACCCCACACTTCCAGGCCATCGGCGTGCAGCAGATCATTCCCGAACTGGAATCCCGGACCATTACCACATATGCGGGCACGGATACCCCTGCCTGACCGCCACATCTTCCTGCCGTACCGGCCGCACTTACCAAAACCTTGAGGCTACATTCATGACCAGCACCACGTTCATCCCACACAACACGGAAGCCGCGCTTGTTGCGTCGGTGCCGACGGGCCTTTTGATCGGGGGGGGGATTGGCGGGAGGCGTCCGATAACGGCACGTTTGACGTGCACGACCCCGCCACCGGGGAGGTGCTCGCCACCCTCGCCTCGGCCACCAGCGCGGACGCTATTGCCGCTTTGGATGCGGCCGACGCCGTCCAGGCGTCCTGGGCGCGGACCGCGCCCAGGACGCGGGCGGAGATCCTGCGCCGCGCCTTTGACCTGGTCACCGAACGGGCCGAGGACTTCGCGCTGCTAATAACCCTGGAAATGGGCAAACCCCTGGCCGAAGCGCGCGGCGAAGTCACCTACGGGGCCGAGTTTCTGCGCTGGTTCTCCGAAGAAACCGTCCGCGACTACGGCCGCTACCTCACCACCCCCGAAGGCAAAAACAAGATCCTCGTCCAGCACAAACCCGTCGGGCCCTGCCTGCTGATCACGCCGTGGAACTTCCCGCTCGCGATGGCGACCCGCAAGGTCGCCCCCGCAATCGCGGCCGGCTGCACCATGGTCCTCAAACCCGCCAAACTCACACCCCTCACCGCACAGTACTTCGCCCAGACCATGCTCGACGCCGGCCTGCCCGCCGGGGTCCTGAATGTCGTCTCCTCCTCCTCGGCCGCCGGGATCTCCGGGCCGCTCCTGGCCGATCCCCGCCTGCGGAAGGTTTCCTTCACCGGCTCCACCCCGGTCGGCAAACGCCTCATGGCCGACGCCGCCCAAAACGTCCTACGGACCTCGATGGAACTCGGCGGGAATGCCCCGTTCGTCGTGTTCGAGGACGCCGACCTCGACAAAGCCGTCGAAGGGGCCATGGCCGCGAAGATGCGGAACATGGGCGAAGCCTGCACCGCCGCCAACCGGTTCCTCGTCCACGAAACCGTCGCCGCCGGATTCACCGCTAAACTCGCCAAAGCGATGGCAGCCCTTGCCACCGGCCGCGGCACCGAACCGGACACCACGGTGGGGCCGCTCATCAACGCCGGCGCCCGCGACGACGTGCACGCCCTGGTGCGTGCCGCCGTCGACGCCGGAGCCCTTGCCGTCACCGGCGGGGCGCCCGTGGACGGGCCCGGCTACTTCTACCAGCCCACCGTCCTCGCCAACGTCCCCAACGACGCCGCGCTCCTGGGCCAGGAAATCTTCGGCCCCGTCGCCCCCATCACCACCTTCAGCACTGAAGACGAAGCCATCTTGCTCGCCAACGCTACCGAGTACGGGCTTGCGTCCTACCTTTACAGCCGCGATTTCAACCGGCTCCTGCGGGTGGCGGAGCAGATTGAGTTCGGCATGGTCGGGTTCAACGCCGGCGTCATCTCCAACGCCACAGCCCCCTTCGGCGGCGTCAAACAATCCGGACTCGGCCGCGAAGGCGGCACCGAAGGCATCACCGAATACACCACCACCCAATACATCGGCATCGCCGACCCTTACGCCGACTAACCAGCACGAGGCGGCCAAAAAGACGTTCTAGTTGCACTGCGCAATGACGATGTTGATGTGTAGAGGTTGAAAACGGGGAGGACCTCCGGGCTAGGTGGAGCTGTCTAGTTCACCCACTTTGCGCTCGGAGGTCCTCGTGTCCCTCGTTAATGCCCGGAGACGTCTGATTGCTGACCGGGTTGCCGTCGGCCGCCCGGTGCTCATATCGCTGCGGATCCGGGTATACCGGCAGACCGCTTACCGGTGGGTCAGGCGTTTCCGGGCCGAGGGCTGGCCGGTCTTACGGACCGCACGAGCCGGCCATCGGTAACCCCGACAATTCCCGAATGTGAACAACGTCGGAGGCCAACTGCGCGGCCGTGGTCTTCCTCCCCTGCGACAGCGCTTTCCCCTCTCTGTCAGGCAGATCCGGCTACGCGGCGGTTGCTAGAAAGTCGATGCGATCGTCAGGTAGCCATTTGGCCAAGTGGTAGCCTTGTTAGGAATTAGTCAAGGAGAGATTGTGCGCTCACAGGTGGATGGACGCCGCATTCGAACTATTCAATCACGGGCGAAGATCCTTGAGGCGGCCGAAGATCTGTTCAGTACCGTCGGGTTTCACGGGACGTCACTCCGAGCGGTTGCCAAGCGTGCTGGCATGTCCCATCCGGGGGTTCTCGCCCATTTCTCGAGCAAGGATGACTTGCTCGTCGCGCTCCTTGAGGTCGTTGAGGGGCGTTCGCCAGATGGTCACCAGTTATCGCCTTCCACCGGGGCGAGTGCGCGCGCACGGCTGCGTATGGCTGCCGCACAAAGTCTTGCCACACCACGGCTAGTCGAGCTCTATGCGGTTCTTCTCGGTGAGGCGACGGCTCCGACGCATCCGGCGCGTGACTACGTCTCGGCCCGCCTGCGCCGCGTCCAAGCCGAACTCACTGACTTGTTCGGCGAGCGGGCGGTTGGCGTCGCCGCCGCGTGGGATGGGCTCCAGCTGATCTGGCTCTATCTTCCCGCGCGGGTGGATCCACCGTCGATACTCGAGGGTCAGATGCGACTGAGCACTGACGCGGGCGTGCTGGCAGAGAGGGCCCAGGCTGACGTCACCGCCTTCTCCCCCTCCGAAGTCGAGAATCACGGCGATCGAGTGACGCGGATCTTGGCCGCGGCTGGTTCGGCGTTTTCCCGACGTGGCTACTTAGCTACGAGTCTGCGCGAGATCGCCGACGAGATGGGGGGATCCCATGGGGGTCTCTCGTATTATTTCTCCAACAAGGAAGCGCTCCTTGAAGCGGTCCTCAATGGCCGTGATCGCATGGTCCAGAGCGCACTGGTTGAACCGAAGACTCCTCTCGATCGCCTTTACAACATCTACCGCCTTGCGGTCTACAGCGAACGCCACCCTCAGCTCATCAGGTTGTATGCCGTGCTCTCGTGCGAGGCCGCAGACTCTCAACACCCTGCACATGAGTACTTCCGCAAGCGGTATTCCGACGCTATCGATTCGATCGCCGGTGATCTCCGAGCGTTGATCCAGTCTGGTCATGTTCGTTCAGACATCGACCCCATTTCTGAGGCCGTCTGGTTGCTTGCCCTCTGGGATGGACTGCAGTTGCACTCGTTCTACGAGCCGACGGTCAAGATATCCGGGAAGCTCCTCGACTATCTCAATACCCTGACATGCGAGACCCTGCCGCCTGCTAGTACCTTGATTGCTGCATCTGCTGGCTGAATGACCGTGCGGCCAAGTCGGCGTTTGACCGCGATCACGCCTCTACGGGCGACCTCGTACACAGTGAAATATTTTCTACCAATCGTCCGAAGGCGTGGTACAAATGACCGCAGTGTTACCAACGAGGGTGACTCTGAATAGAGGGACGAACATCACCGTGTCAGCCAAATCTTCTCGCCCCCGAATTGAATCGCGGGCTCGCATATCTTCACCAGCGCCGACCAAGCTGAGGTTTGAACACTACGAGCTGAATCGCATAGGGGTCGGCGCGACCAGACCGCGTCTATCCTGGCAGTTTCCGCAGGTGGACGCAGACTATGGCCAACGGGCTTACCGCCTGGAGGTGTGTATCGGCGAGATGGGCGCAATCGCCGAAACGACGGTACACGAGATTGCTGGCGACGAGCAGGTACTGGTCCCGTGGCCCGCACGATCGCTCCGCTCACGGGAGCGCGTTACGGCGCGGGTGCAGGTATGTGGCGATCTGGGTTGGAGCGCTTGGAGCGAGCCGTCGACGATTGAGCTGGGCCTCATTCTGCCAGCTGACTGGCACGGAGCTTTCATTGGTCCAGGATGGGAGGAAAACCCGGATTCTGATCGTCGCCCTGGCCGTTTGCGAGCCGAGTTCGAAGTGCCGGGCGAAATCAAACTGGCCCGCCTTCACCTCACGGCCCACGGCGTCGCCGAGGCCGAGATCAATGGACAGCGAGTGGGTGATGAGGCGCTCACCCCAGGCTGGACAAGCTACCACCACCGCCTGCGTACGGCATCTTTCGACGTCACCAACCACGTGACTCCCGGCATGAATGCCATCGGCATCTGGCTGGGTGACGGCTGGTATCGCGGGCGGCTGGGCCATTCAGGACTGAGCCTTCGCAACATATACGGTGATGACCAGTCCGCTCTTGTACAACTCGAGATAGTGACAAATGACGGGAATCGACATGTTGTAGCAAGTGACCGTTCCTGGTTGGCGGGAGGGGGACCAATCATCAGTTCCGGCCTGTACGACGGAGAACATTTCGATGCCAGGTTGCATGACCCGGCCTGGTCGACGATGGGGTTCGATAGCAGCGAATGGACGCCCGCCCGCGAACTCCCGACCGACTATTCCGTACTGGTGTCACCGACGGGCCCACCCGTTCGTGCGGTGGAGGAGCTGAACCCGATCACGATCGACGACAAGGGTGATGGGCGTTTTGTCCTCGACTTCGGCCAGAACCACTCCGGACGGCTTCGTGTCCGTGCAAGGGGGGCGGCGGGCGAGACGATTCGGTTACGTCACGCTGAGGTGCTGCAGGAGGGGGAACTGTATACGCGACCGCTCCGCACTGCCGGCTCCACCGACACGCTCACGCTCGGCGGCGAGCCGATCGAATGGGAGCCGCGTTTTACCATCCACGGGTATCGGTACGTGGAAGTGACGGGATGGAACGGCGAGCTCGGAGTAGATGATGTCGTCTCACGGGTATACCACTCCGATCTGGAACGGCGGGGCTGGTTCCGAAGCTCGGACCCGATGTTGAATCGATTGCACGAGAACGTGGTGTGGAGCCTCCGGTCGAATTTCGTCGATTTGCCAACGGATTGCCCGCAGCGTGACGAACGGCTCGGCTGGACCGGCGACCTGCAGGTGTTCGCGCCTACCGCCACCTTCCTTTACAACGTCTCCGGATTTCTCGAATCCTGGCTCCGCGATGTGGCGGCCGAGCAGATTCACGAAGGAACCGTCCCGGGCTACGTCCCGTCCATCACACTCGGCGAGTACCCCGAGGGCATGGTCAGAGGCCCGATGGCCCTCTGGGGGGACGTGGCGGTGCTCACCCCGGACGTGCTGCACCAACGCACCGGTGATGTGGGGATCCTGCGCTCCCAATACGCAAGCGCTGTCGCGTGGGTCAATGAGGTCGAAGCGGCCACCGGCCCGTCGCGCATCGTCGACAACTCGATGCAGTTAGGCGACTGGCTCGATCCCGCCGCGCCTCCCGACCGGCCGTTCGAGGCGCTGACCGCGCCCGATCTCGTGGCCACGGCGTACTTCGCGCACTCCGCTCGACGCCTCGCGGCGATCGCCGAGATTCTCGGGCACGCCGGGGACGCAGAACGGTATTCCGCGCTCGGAACGGAGGTCGCTTCGGCGTTTGCAGATCGGTATCTCGGGGTCGATGGCCGTGCCACGAGCGACACGCAGACCGCGTACGCCCTGATCGGAGCGTTCGAACTCTACCCTAACGGGGTTGCTCGCCGTGCCGGCGAGGCACGTCTGGCGGAACTTGTACGCGCGTCGGGCGGGCGGATCTCCACCGGGTTCGCGGGCACCCCCGTTGTCTCGGATGCCCTCACCCGAGGTGGGAACCTCGACGAGGCATACCTGCAACTGCAGAACGAAGACAACCCGTCCTGGCTCTACCCCGTGACGATGGGCGCCACAACCACTTGGGAACGCTGGGACAGCATGCTCCCAGACGGCACTGTGAACCCCGGTGAGATGACGTCATTCAACCACTACGCCTTCGGCGCGGTCGCCGATTGGATGCACCGAGTGGTCGCCGGGCTGGCCCCCGTCGCACCCGGCTACCGTCGCATTCGATTCGCGCCCCGACCAGGTGGCACGCTCACCAGTGCCGGCGCGACGCACCATACCCCGTACGGGGAAGCCTCCATCGACTGGAGTCTGGCGGGCAATGTCATGTCGACCACCGTCACGGTGCCATCGGGCACCACCGCGGAGGTTGACCTGCCCGGGCTCGATCCCGTCACCGTCGGGCCTGGCCTTCACCGATTCACGTCAGCGATGCCCCAGGTTGATTGCAGGCACTCTGACAAAAAATAATTTACCATTTGGACAAAACATATTTACCACTCGTACAACTTTGTGATAGGAATGATGCCAGCCGCCAATGAGGGCGGCCACCTGACCGAAAGACACCGACTATGACAGAGTTGTCAGCCACATCAGATCCCACCACGATTGCTGCCGATCCCACCGAGCTCCCGATGCGAAACCGGAAACTCACCTTCTCGCTCGGCTTCGGCAACCTCGGCCTCTTCATGGTCTGGGGCGCCGTCCCCGGACTCCTCGTCGCCATGCAACTACAAGACATCGACGGCGCGCACAAGGAAGCCAACCTGGCGATCGTCGGATCGATCGGCGCACTGATCTCCACCCTCGCCCAGCCCTTCTGGGGGATGCTGTCGGACCGTACCAGCAGCAGATTCGGCAAGCGCGCGCCATATCTCATCGGCGGCGCGATCCTCGCTTCCGCGACACTGATTGCGATCGCGTTCTCGAACACCGTCGTCATGATCGCCGTGTCTGTTGCGCTGCTCAACCTGACGTTGAACGCCATTCAGGGACCGTTGACCGCCGTCATCCCTGATCGCATCCACCCCGCGGTTCGAGGTGTCGTGTCGTCCGTCATGGGATTCGGGACCATGGCCGGCTCGCTAGGCGGCCAGATCCTCGCCTCGTCCCTGGTGCCGAAGGGATACATCGTCGTCTACGGGATGCTCGCTGTGATCCTACTGGTGGCCATGTTCGCCTTCGTGCTCGTGAGCCCCGACAAGCCCAGCGTGGCAGAGAAGCGGCCCCGGTTCTCACTGCTTAGCTTCCTCGGCACATTCTGGGTCAATCCGATCCGCCACCCCGACTTCGCGTGGGCCTTCTGGGGTCGCGTCCTTCTCGTTCTCGGGTTCTTCTCGGTCTCCGGTTATCAGTTCTACATCCTCCAGGACTACATCGGCCTCGGGCAGGCGGGGGCCCTTCAGGCCATACCCCTTCTGGGGTTCATCACACTGATAGCGATGCTGCTCTCGATCACCTTTTCAGGATGGTTGTCTGACAAAGTCGGTCGACGCAAGCCCTTCGTCTTCGCTTCATCGCTGATCATCGGCATTGCACTCGCGGTCCCGTTCTTCATGCCAAGCCTCACCGGGATGATGATCTACAGTGCGGTCTCCGGATTCGGATTCGGTTGCTTCCAGGCGATCGATACCGCCCTGTTTACTCAGGTTCTGCCGTCGCAAAATAACGCCGCAAAGGACCTCGGGGTCGCCAACATCGCAAGCTCCGGCCCGCAGGTCCTCGCCCCGGCAATCGCCGGCCTGATCATCGTCAACCTCGGTGGATATCAGCCCTTGTTCATCTTCGCACTCGCCTTCGCCGTCCTCGGAGCCTTCTGTGTCCTGCGCATTAAATCAGTTCGATGACGGCGACCAAATCGCAGTGTCAATGAACGCCAGTCGTTTCCCCAGTGTTAGGAAAGGTCTCAACAAATGACATCATCGACGAACCGCCGCCTGTTCACATCAGACTGGAAGGTCTTCATTGGCGAGTTCGCCCTGCCGCCTCGGCGCCAATCGGCCAAGGCCGCTCTCCTGGGAGGGTTCACCGATCTGACGACCGTGGAACTGCCGAACGCTGCCATTGACACCAATCCGGAAGGATCGACCAAGGACGAGATCGCCGAGGTTGGCGACGAGTTCTCACAGTTCTTCGCCGGGCCTCGGCCCCCCCGCATGGATAGCCGGTGGTCACCCGTCACACTCCCCCACGATTGGCGGATCGGCTTCCAGCCGTCACCGGATCATCCCCGCCGACCCGACTATGCCATGTCGATGCAAGGATTCATGCCCGTCGGGGTCGCCTACTACCGGAAGGTCTTCACCGAGCCTATAGAGGACGGGCGACGTGTGCTCATCACTTTTGAGGGCATCATGCGCCAGTCCGACATCTGGGTGAACGGCTTCTGGTTCGGAACACACGCCAGCGGGTACACCCCCCGCCGTATCGACATCACCACCGTACTTCGCCAGCCGGAGGACGGACCCAACGTCATCTTGGTGAAGACGGACACGACCGAGGCGGAAGGGTGGTGGTACGAGGGCGGTGGGATATACCGCGACGTGTGGATCGAGTCACGCCCGAACCTCCACGTCTGCTCTGATTCTGTGAACGTGACCGATGTTTTCGAGGCATCGGCCACAACCTCGACCGTCACCTTCGACGCGGTCAACTACGGGGGCACGGCGGGTGTTGGGGAAGCGATGGTAGCTCTCATCGACCCGGCGGGAACCGTCGTCAGCACTGGAAAGACCACCGTTGCCGTCGCGCCGGGTGACACGGGCACTTATCGCGTGGAGTTGTCCGCGGGCTTACCACAGCGGTGGAACGTCGGCGACGGCGTGCTCTACACCATCCGGATCTCACTCCAGCAAGCCGAAGGAGTCATCGACCAGGTCGACACACCCCACGGTTTCCGCACCATCGAGATCAGCCCCGATGGTCAGCTCCTGATCAACGACAAGGCCGTGTGGGTTCAGGGGGCCAACCTGCACCAGGACTTCGCCGGCCTCGGCATCGCGCTGCCGAACAGCATCATCGAATACAAGCTCGCACTCATCCGCGACATGGGCTGCAACCTCGTGCGCAGCGCCCACCATCCCGCGACCCCCGCACTCCTCACCGCCGCCGACCGGATGGGAATGCTCGTCATCGAGGAGAACCGGCTGCTGAGCGCGGTGGGTCCCTACCGGGGTGACCTGGAGACCCTGGTACGCCGGGACCGCAACCACCCCAGCGTGGTCATGTGGTCACTGGAGAACGAGGAACTCGGACTGGAAGGCACCGCAACCGGTTCACGCGTTCTCCGCGATCTCATCACGACCGTCCGCAGACTCGACAGCAGCAGACCAATTACAGTCGGAGGCGTTCTCGGCCACGAGAACGAGGACTACTATGGTCAACTCGACATCATCGGGGTCCACTATGGCGGGCTCATGGGACACCTGCCCGAGGTCAAGGGAAGGTATCCATCGACCGCGATCATCGGAGACGAAGAGGGCTTGAACCCCACCGTCCGCGGCCAATACTCCGACGACCTCGAGCGTGGCTACTCCTCGTCGTTCGGATCAATGCTCGGAGTGATGGCTGGCCTCGCGGCCTTCGCAGAAGAGCTGTCCGGCAGTTCGGAGATGACAGCGATGCCCGAACTGTGGTCATCCATCGCCGACCGCCGCGACATTCTCGGAGCAGCGGTCTGGTCTGGGATCGACTACCTCGGCGAACCAAACCCCAACCGCTGGCCCGCCACCAGTAGCAGCACCGGTGCCCGAGACCTGATCGGCATCCCTAAGGACTACTATTGGCTGCTGCGATCGGTGTGGCGGCCCGAGCCGCTTGTGCACATCATGCCGCATTGGAACTGGCGTGGCCGCGAAGGCGAGCCGATTCGTCTTTGGGTGATCGCCAACACAGAGAGCGTGCAACTGGAACTCAACGGCGTCCTTGTCCTCGAGCGTAATGTCGAAGACGGAGTGATCAAAATCGACGACGGGGTCCGTTACCAACCCGGGACCCTAATAGCGCGCGGACTTGTTGCGGGAGAAGTTGTCGCGACTCACACCTTGCTGACGGCGGGATCGCCCGATCATCTTGAGCTCGAGCCGCCCCGCACTGAACTGGCAAGTGATGGCCGTGACTCCATTGTGGTCAGGGTATCCATGCGCGACTCGGAAGGAGCGCTGAATGTGCATGCCTCGGATACCGTAATCTTCACGGTGTCGGGCCCCGCCCGAATCGTTGGGGTCGGTAATGGCGACCCATCGAGCAATGAGTCCCACCATTCCTCTTTCCGCCGACTGTTTCGTGGCTGGGGTGCTGTGATCGTGCAGAGCACAGGCGGGGTCGGCCGGATCACCTTGACCGCCGCAACCGACTCAGTAGGCACCACCCAACTCACCATCGATGCTACCGACGCGGGCGTAGACCAATCAGCCATCCACCCCGAAATCAACACCGACACTTCAGATCACAAAAGCTGCGCTGGCAGCCGGATCGTCACAGTGCCTAAATAAGATGCAACACAGCACACGGGCTTGTCAGGGTCCGCCAAAATGGCACAACCTTTCTCGGGGTCGGCACAAATGTCGGCCCCGAGACACGCACACACCCTCGGGACAGCTTGCCAGAAGAGTGCACCAGCATGCCGTGAATCAAGCCCTTGGCAGGGTGATGCGCGTCGCGTCGAGGCTGATGCATTCCGGCTCCGGGACGGAAATCCTCGCAGAACGGCCGGGGGCCGTTGCAGGTCAGCTGCGCTCCGGCTCCAAGGCGGGCATGTCAAGCCGCTGGGTTGACCATCGGGACCTGGCCGCCGACCGCTTCCCGAACGTACGCTTACAGCCGGACCTGGCACCCAACGCGTCCCTGATCTCCAGTAAAAAGGCAAAGCAAGTGTTGGGATATTCACCGCGACACTTCTGGCGGGACCACCTCCCATCAAGTGACCTCTTACCTCCTTAGTCAACGAGGTGAGGGCAAACCGGCATTCCCGTGCAGGTTAAGGGCGGTGTAATTGTGGAGCCTTGCCATTGACGTCCCTCGTCCTATGGCAGGTTCCTCACGATCAAATTGCTGAAAATGCAATGACCTGCTGACCCGCTGCCACGACATGGCGGCGGGGATCACGACAACGGTGGACGACGGCACGTTCGGCGTCCCTATGGAAGATAGCTGGGGTTTTCAGCGTTTGCCTCACCCAGGAAATCACGTCCAATCGTACGATCGAAGTCGTTGGCCGAGCGGAGATATTTCCGGTACCGCGGCACCTTGAAGCGCCCTTTGAGACCGGAGTTGTCCAATGCGACTGGGAGAAGTCCAGACTGTCCTGAGATCACGTTCGGCCGGCCTTGGGATCTTCTATGGCAGAGGGCTATTTACAAGCCAAGATGCTATCCGTTCAAGACTCAGGCGCCCCCCGGGTGAATGCGGCTCGGACAGATGTCCATGGCCGGTGCCTGGCTCAGTCTCCTGTAGAACGTGGACGCCCGAGCGCTTCAGTTGGTCGGCGAAGAGTTCCCCGGAGGCGCGAAGTGTGTCCACTTCTGAGTTCAGAATGTATGTCGGCGGGAAACCGGTGAGATCCGCATTACCAGCGAAGGCGTAGGGATCGGCGAACCTCGATTCTGTTCCGACATAATTTAGGTTCATCTCATGAACCATTTGAGCTGAGAACAAGGACGTCTGGTCAGCTTCAGCCGTTTTTGCCGCGATGTCACGACTAAGTGGAGGGAGTTTGGCGTGGACGATCGGATATGCGAGAACGACGGTGGCTGGAAGAGGCCCGCCACTGTCACGCAGGCGGAGCGCGCTGCTGGCGACCAGCGCGGCACCTGCGCTGGCACCCCCCAGATGAAGCGCCTCAACCGGGACCCCGATTGTTTCCGGATGGGTTGCCGCCCACTTCCATCCAGCGAGCACATCATCGGAGGGAGCGGGATATCGACCTCCATTCAAGGCTTTTGTATAGTCAATGGAGAGAACAGAAATCCCCTCTGCGGCGATGGCCATCGCAACCCAGTTGGCCTCCGCAGAGTCGAGATCCCCGGCAATGAACGCCCCTCCATGCACCCACACCAAGCCGATTGTGGCCGGTGCACTATTTCCGTATAGGCGGACATGGACATCGCCCGCAGGGCCTGGAATGTAGATGTCCCTTGTTTCGACCGCGCGGAGCGCTGGATACCGCTCTTTTAGGGATGCAGTGTCTACGTCCGTCCGGCTATCTGGAGGGATCGCCCCGCCTTGTTCAAGATATCGGATACCTGCTGCAAATGGACTCTCGGCGGCAGCAAGCTGTTCGGCCTCGCTCATTTTGTCTCCTTGGTCGTTTGGTGGCTTCGTGAGTGAGAGCCGTACGCAAGTGTTCGAAGCGAACACGTCGGCAAGGTCTGCACACATTCTTGGTGGAGCAACTGTTTCTCCAACGGTGCGTGACCATCGGCCGGTAAACGTTCAACCTGGTATCGCCTCAAGGTTCCACGCTTTGTATCCCTGTTCCTTGACCCGGGCACAGTAAGGCTTCCATTCTGGGCTACCCGCCGGTCACGCCGGGGCTGCTGCGGCTCGTCCGGGCACTGTCAGGTCACGGACGAGGACAGGGCGGACGGCTTGGGTGAGCTTCCGATAGCCTCGCTCGTTGAGGTGTAGGCGGTCGGCGCGGAAGAGTGACCGGTCGATCCTTCCCTCGGCCGTTAGCAGGGTTGGGGCGGTGTTGATGAAGGTGACGTGGCCGTGGTGCTCCGCATACTCGGCAAGGAGGCGGTTTGCCTCTTGGATTTCGCTGCGGACGTTGGAGCGGGATGGTGCTTCGGTGATGGAAACGTAGTAGATCGGCAGTCCGGGGATGCGGTCATGCACGGCGTTGAAGTATGCAATGACTCGCTCTGCTACAGTCGGTCCGGATTTGCTGATGAATGGGAAGCCGTTGATGTCGTTGGAACCTGCATACACAAGCAAAGCACGGGGCCGGAAAGGGACGATCATCCGGTCAATGTAAGCCAGATGGTCGCCGATTTTTGTTCCTCCGATGCCGATGTTGACAGTGTCCAGTGGCGCCAGATCAGCGTCGGATGTTGACCAGAGCTGGAAGTACGAACTCCCCGTCAACAGGATCGTTCCGCTGTGCGTTCCATCTTGGAAGCGCCTCTCAATGTCTTGAACTCGGCTCTCATACTGCGACGGCTTCTCGCGGGCTAAGAGAAACCAAAGTGTCCCCCAAAGGACTCCGCAGCTAACAGCGGCAAGCCCTGCCAGAAACGCTGCGGTGAAGCCCAGCGCCCGCCAGATGTCATTCGATGGCCACCGTCCATCGACAGATGGGGAAGTGACAGTGATCCACGATTGGGGGCAACCTGGTGTCGCTTGGTATTCGTGGTGTTCTCTCGGCATTATCTTGTTCCTGGGTCGTAGGCACCAGCCTCACTCTCTCCCTTCCCGGGGTTGAGCGGCCTCGAATCACTTGATCGCCGGCGGTTCTACGCGCCCAGCCTGCCGGTAGTCCAAACACCCGGCCCCGCTGACGTGTGGACGAAGATCCGACAACGAACAATCAAAAATTCGATTCACCTAATTCTGATAGATGAAATATAAATCCTTTTATTGAAATAAATGGATGACTGAAGCATAATCGTCAGACCACGCACGGTCAATAATGCACCCCCAGTCGCGGGTGCCCAGGAGGCAGGTGACGGACCTTATCGTAGGAACTGACCTGGACGACCCTCCGGTCACGCCACCGGTCCGCCTCCGAGATCGACCCCGGAACGCCTGGCCCTGCGCCGATGTTCGTGCCGGCTCCCACGGAAAAGCACGCCGATCACTGAGCTGGACATGACGGTCTCGGACCCCGGTCTGGCAGGAGAGAACATAATATGAACCAACTCTCACTTCGGGCTATTGGCCTGAACTGGCTTCTTGCTCAGACAAAGAATGTGAGTGACATCAGCCAATCAGTCGCTCTGGCGGCTGCGAGCGAAGTGGCAGGACGGCCCGACCCTGTGCCCGAACGCAGGCTTCTCAAAGGCATCGATGTTGAACGGCGGGTCGTGTCAAACACCGTTGTCACGATTCTTCGCCGCAAGGGTGACACTCCGGAGAGGGCGGTCCTGTATCTACACGGAGGTGGTTACATTGATGACGTTACGGCGGGGACCTGGGCAACCGGTGCCAGATTCATACGTGAAACCAGTGCCGAAGTTTGGATAGTTGCGTACAGGCTGGCGCCTCGCCAAACGGCTTTCGTTACTGTCCCGAGAATCGGTGACATTTATAGGGAAATGACCGCTCGGTGGCCCACGGAATCAATCGCCGTGGTTGGGGACTCTGCCGGAGGCGGACTGGCGGTTGCGATGGTCCAACATGCTATTGCTCACGCCACGCCCGTGCCGGGCATGCTCGTCCTCTTCTCTCCATGGGTCGACGCAACGATGCCCGACTTGGACGTTGAGAGTATAGAAACTCGCGACGTCATGTTGGAGCGGTCCAGGCTGCTGGAATCCGGGCTGGCATATGCCGGAGACCTTGACCCGTCAGACCCCTTGGTCAGCCCCATCAATGGGTCTTTCGACGGCTTTCCGCCAGTCTGGATCACCGCGGCGGGACGGGACCAGCTCGTCTATCAGGGCCGACGCCTTCGCAAATCATTGGAGTCCTGCTTGGTCACGGTCAGCTACATGGAGGACCCTGGAATGATGCATGTCCATGCTTTGGCCCCAATACCGGAGGGGCGGAAAGCGCTCGGCGTAATAATGGAAGCGGTGCGTGCACTCCCGCGACGGATATAGCGGAATTAAGTTAACCCCTCTCGTTGGACACCTGAGGTAGGGGATCTCTGGGACCTGCGGGAAGGTGAGTGTGTGAGCACGCCACGGTGTGAGATTACTCGGTATCGGCGGGAGGCCGCTCGGTACGTTGCCGATGCCGGTGGTCGGTGAACCGGGATGGGTGCGCAGTTGATATGCCGCTGGGTTGCCCAGGAACGGGCCCCGGTTGGCGGCTCCTGAAATGCCCGCGGCGGAGAAGCCGGAACTGGAAGGTCTGCGCGGTGACAACGCGCAATTACGGGTGGATGAGGACTTCTTCGGAAATGCTACAGATTTCCTCGTCTGCGCGCAGCGGAATCTGGATGCTTCGAGCCGCTGAGGCCGAGAAGGCTACCGACCGGGTCCACCGCATGCCCGGCATAAATTGGTAGCCCCAGATACGGTTTCGACGCCGGGCGCCGACGAACATCATTTAGAGTCCTCGGCGCGGGTCGGGGAGCGGGTGAACTGGAATGTGAAGGTCTGAAAGGCCCGAAAGGCCCACGCAGAACCGTTCGGGAGCTATGGGGCGCCGCGAATCCACGCGGAATTGTCCCGGAACGGGGCCAGTGTTGACCGGGAGACCTCGGCCGCCTCCAAGCGTCGACAGGGTTTGGAAGGGACCCCATCGGACGTTTCGCCCAGTAGCGCTGATCGGCGAGTCGCGGGTCGATTCGATCCCGCTATGGTGGCCCGGAAGTGGGATATCGGCGTCTGGACGCGGTCTGGATTTCGAATACCGCCTACCTCCGAACCGGGGAGGGCTGGTTGTATCGAGTGCGGTCGGCCACCCGCTCGTGCCTCATGGTCGGCTGGGCAGGGGATTCGGTCCACAGTAGTGCCCAGGCCAAGCGACGCTGCGCGTGGCCCTATGGCCAGCACTGGGCCATAGGCCACAGCACGCACGTGGAACGCGAATGATTCCTCCGACAGGGATACTGTTCAGCCGGCACAAGCTGCCGGATCAAGTCTGTCCACGATTTGCCGACAATCCCAGGGACATCCGGGTGGGGGCGGCAAATATCCTCGTGCGCGTGTAGGCAACGGGTGGTTGCGAAGCGTACTTTTCGCAACCATTGGCAGCTGGTCAATTGGAACTAACGGACGTTCTTGATGGGGATGATGACTAGCCCGCCTAGGATCGCAATGGCTGCTCCGATGACGAAGAGTGCCCCGTAACCCAAGGCAGTGCTGATGACGATTGCTGCAAGGGCTGGCGCGATGGCGCCGGGGATAGCATTCGCGATGTTGAGGATTCCAAGGTCCTTGCCGGCGTCGCTTCCGTTCTTGGGTAGAACTTCGGTCATCAGGGCCGTGTCGGAGGCGATGTACATGCCGAATCCGAGTCCCTGGACGACTGACATGGCGAACATTCCGCTGAGGGTCGGTGAGAAGAGCGGGATCAGAATTGCTATACCCATGAACGCTGAAGCAATGTAGACAAAGATTTTGCGTCGGCGGAGCTTGTCCGAGAGGAACCCGGTAACGAAGATGCTAATCAGCGTGGTCGGGGCGACTGCCGCGGCGAGGAGGCCAACGTTGGCGTTGGCTTCGGCCAAGGACAGGCCGATGTAATCCGTGAGGATGAAGAATCCGTAGACAGAACTGATGCTGTAGCCGAGCATGAAAAGCAGTCGTGCGGCGAACCCCCAAGCGAAGTCGGGATGCTTTCGTGGACTCACCCAGAATCCGGTCAGAAAGGTCTTCCACTTGAACGGGTCCTTGGGCATCTCCTTGGATGAGAAATCGCGGTTGAACAGTACGAATAGCGCCGTTCCCCCGACAACCAGGATGCCGAACACAGTGTAGGCCAGGCCGAGGCTGGACGCGAGCATCGCGGCTCCGATGGTGGCTCCCACGCCACCGATCAACTGGCCAAATCCGATCAGGGCCGACGCGACGGCCCGCTTCTCGCGTGGGTACCTGTCCGGCATTACGGCCGTGAAGCTGCCCAGGAGGGCGTTCAGGCCCGCCGATGCGATCGTCCACAGAACGGCGATCCACACGATGGAGGTCGCAGCTCCCATTCCGATGAGTGCCAGGGCGGCGACGAGCGCACCGATCAGCATCCACGGTGCGCGCCGGCCCAGCGATGAGCGGGTCCGGTCAGACAGGGCACCAATCAGCGGTTGTGTAAGGAGTGCAACCACCAGCGACACCGTCGTGACAACGGCAAGGTTGGTCACCTTATTGGGCGCGTCCAGAACGGTCAGTTGGTTGGGGAGAAGGACGCCGGCGACGGCTTGTGTTCCCGCAGCAGCAATGATCATCTGGACGGGCAGCCAGAACGACAACCCGCGGGTCGCGGGTCGGGCCGTTGAGGCCGCCTCCTTTATCGAATCAGGCGAGGCCACACTGGGGGAGCCTCCGGCAATGGCCAGCGATGGGTCCAACGCCTCTGTTGTTTTGGTCATTTTGCTCTCCATTGAGTCCGTAAAGGATGAATCCAGGGCGCATATTCCGCTAATTGGAATTTTGATCGTATAATCGGAATATGTCTTGAAGGTGAGAATAGTCTGAGGTGTGATGTGCGTCAAGTCCACTTCAGACACGGCCGTCGTACGGTCGCGGAAACCCTGCAGCCCGCCACGCTAATCCGCCCCCAGGGCGATATGCAAAGGTTGCGCGGTCCAGCCTGATGCCCTCAGGGGTTACATGAGGGCGGCCTCCGGAAAGGTGATCTCATGGAGACGAGCACGATTTCCAGAGGCCGCTTCGGCGTCGACTGTGACTACCGCGATGCAGTCACGGCGTCCGACTCTGCATCGGTGTGCGATCCGTTGCCGGCATTCGCAGGTGCCGTTGTGCCGAAAGTCCTGTGGGATCCCGCTGGCCCCTCGGATTCATCGGCAGCGATATGGACAAGATGAGTCGGCTCAGTCGAGGACACGGTGAGCGTAATGGACTGCCGGGGAAGACCTTCGGCACTGACTGACACCGTCAGCGCTCCTTCGTCTTTGGTGCCTTGGACGATGGCGGCCGCCCAGCCGTTGAATGCAAGACGGCCGGAAGCCTTATGCGGCTCGGTGCTCGATGGGTCCCCATTGCCTACACCGATCAGCGCTCCTGAACCCGTGACCTCGAAGCGGAGGGGATGGTTCGCTGTGGGGACTAGCAGGCCGCGTTCATCGACAACGGCCACCCTGATGACGGCGACATCGTCGCCGGATGCGGCGAGGACGGTTCGATCGGCACTCAGAAGGAGTGCGGCTGCTGCTCCGGCGGTGTGCTGCTCGTGTTCTGCGACGAGTTCCCCGCCGCGGTATCCCTTGACAAGGAGCTCACCAGGGACGTAAGTGATGCCTTCCTCGAACCGGGCAGAACCGGCGGTGACCGGCCGCCGGTCAATAATCTGACCGTTCACCAGAACCTCAACCTCGTCGACATTGGAATAGATCCGGAACGGGAGACGCTGGCCCTCCCGGCCAGCCCAGCTCCAATGAGGGAACGCATGGACTATCGGTTCGTCCCGGTACAGGGCCCGGAGCAGCCAGTAGTAGTCCTTGGGGATGCCGATCAGGTCACGGGCGCCGTATGCCGCTGAAACCGCCGGCCAACTCCCCGTTGGTTCACCGAGATAATCCAGGCCGGTCCAAATGAAGGCACCGGCGAGCTTGGGGTGGGTGAAGACCGTATGCATCGACGCGGCGATGTCGGAGGAGACCTCGTTGCTTGAGTCGATCATTTCTTCGGGGGTGTCCATCTCCCCCATCTCTGCAGTCAGGTCCGCCAAGGTGAAGAACGCCGTTGGCCGGTTGAGTGGATCCTTTTCGTACACGCCGCGGGTTGACGCGAACAGCCCCTCCTCATCCTCGACGTGGGGCTTGTCCGGCAGTGCGGCTAGCGATTGTTCCAGACTGCCGAAAATGGCCTGGTAGTGCATTCCTACGACGTCCACCGACCCGTAAAATTCAGGGTCGGTAAGACCGACGACCCCTCCGACGGTTGTGGCCCGCGTCGGATCCAGTTTCTTCGTTACCGCCGCGAGGCGGCGAAGCAGTGCGGTGCCGAGGCGCCGGCCCTCCAGGTTCAGTTCCTCGTTCTCAAGACTCCACATGAGAATTGACGGGTTACTCCGGAACCGGCGTACATGGGAAGCGAGAAAATCGAGCTGGGCGGGCGCTGTGCTCAAGGCCCGGTTCTCGGGAAGGACCAGCAGACCCATCCTGTCCGCGTGCCGGACAAGTTCAGGGGTGGCGGGGTGGTGCGCACTCCTGACGGCGTTGACGCCCATTTCAGCCAGAAGCTCCAGCTTGGCCTCAACGATCCGATCCGGCAGGGCCACCCCCAGTCCTGCGAAGTCCTGGTGGATATTCACGCCGTAGATTTTTTGCAGCCGACCGTTGATTCGGAAGCCATCGGCCGCCCATGCCAGGGATCGGATGCCGAATTCCTCCGTAACGGCATCGGTCGTCTGACCCTGGCTGCGGACCGCCACTTCGGCCCGGTACAGATGCCCCTCACCGATGTCCCACAGCGTGGGGTCGGCCACCACGAACTCGACGGCAGACCGAGCGGTCTCCAGTGCCGGGACATTGAGGGTGACGGTCTTGTTGTCAACAGTTACACCTTCCGGGTCTGCGACGCTGACTGCGATCTCGAGGTCCGCATTTTCAGAAGACTCGTTCGCGATTTCAACATCAACGACGACGGTGGCGCGGTGTGTTTCAACGTGCGGAGTGCTGACGAACACGCCGTCGCGTGCCACGTGTACGGGGTTCAGGGTGTGAAGCCACACGTGGCGGTACATTCCACCGCCTTCATACCACCATCCCTCGGCTTCCGTTGTGTCGGTGCGGACGAGAAGGACATTTCCGCCCTCGGCGTCGTCGCGAAGGAATTCCGTTATGTCGAAAGTGACCGGCGAGTATCCCGAAGTGTGGGACCCGAGGTAGAAGCCGTTGATCCAGTAATCCGAATGCGTCGCGACTCCGTCGAATGTGAGCTGGACTCGCTCTCCGGCCATGGGCAGGGGCCGGGTGAAGCTCTTGCGGTAGTAAGCGACCCCGCTGGGGAAGTATCCCTGCCATGTCCGGGGGTAGTCTTCGCGCTCCGGATGGTCCTGGGTCTGCGGGAGTTCGATGCGCCAGTCGTGTGGAAGTGTGACGGGCGTCCAGAGGTCTCGTGCGGACTGGGCTTTAATGGTCCGGGTCTGGAAGCCCGGTCCGAAGGATTCGATGATGTCGGCCGGTGCGGTTTCGGGAATTTCGTCAAGCGCGAGGTCGGAGAATCCCCCGGTGGTGGTACCTTTTGATGTCGTCTTCCGGGGCGGCGTATCGAATTCGCCGAGTCGGACCGACCAGTCGGCATCAAAGTTTTCTACAGTTCGGGACATAAGACTTCCTTGTCAGAGTTGCGCAGGATTTCGATTTGTTCACACCGCCGACGTTCTGCCGCTGCCATTGGCAGCGCCACGCCGTCCTGTGCAACAGGTGGCCGCTCGGACTGTTTTCCCGTGAAGCATCCTGAAGGGGCCGAGTCGCAGCGATGTGCTCGGCCCAAATCCACGCCTGCTCGTAATTCATTTAATCGGAGTGCTGATCGAATAGATGGAAATTTTCTTGCCTATACTATCCTCCTTGTGATTTTTACCACCAGTAGTGGTGTATGACCCCGAATGGCCGCAGGCCGGTATCCGGCGAGCCGTCTGTTTGTAGCCTCAGTGGAATGAGTTGTGGGGTGCTCGGGGGTTTCTTATTGGAGGCGGACCAGGACTTTTCCCGGTGTCCCGTCCATCCGGGCGAGCCCGGCGAAAGCGTCCTGTGCTTCCTCCAGGCTCACTTCGCGGGAAATCAGGGCGGCCAGCTCGTCGGGGCCTGTTGCCACCCAATCTGCGGCGTCCTGAAAGTCCTGCACTGTGTAGGAGAAGCTCCCGACCAGTGATCGTTCCTCGGTGCTGACGCGGAAGGCGTCAAGTTTGAGTTCCGGGCTGCCCATCCCGACGAGGCAGACCGTGCCGCCGAAGGCGGTTGAGAGCAACGCGTCGCCCAGGGTCGGGGAGATTCCCACGGCATCCAGTGTCACGTCGGCAAGCGAGCCGAAGGTGCTTTCAACCTGGCCAGCGAGTGGGGTGTCGCCCGGTGAGATCGTTGTTGCCCCAAGCAGCTCGCACAAGGCCCTCCTGCTGGGGTCAATCTCGCTGACGAGGACTGCGGTCGCGCCCTCGCGGAACGCTGCAAGGATCACGGACTGGCCGATGGGCCCTCCGCCGATTATAAGAACCTGATCACCGGTCTTTACGCCGGCGCGTCGGACAGCGTGAAAGGCGACGGCAATGGGTTCGATGAGTGCCCCGTAGGAGACGGGCATTGTCTCCGGCAGGGGTACAACGTTCCGTGCAGGGACGGAGATCTGTTGCGCGAACGCGGACACAATTTCGGAGGCGACGCCGATGACCTGTTTGTTTGGGGAGTGCTGTTCGCGTCCGGAGAAGGTGATCAGGTCCTCCACCGGCAAGATCACCGGATTGAATGTTGCAAGGGCGCCGATTTCCAGGCCAAGGTGCGCCGTTCCTTCTCCCAGGGCAATGATGCGTCCTACCGATTCGTGGCCCATGATCTGCCCGGGGACGCGACGACCGTTCTTCCCCGTAAATCCGTGGATGTCCGATCCGCAGATTCCGGTGGCGATGATGGACAGCTGGGCTTCGCCGGGCCGAGGCGCCGGGGAGGGAATCTCTTCGACTTCAAGTTGGCCGAATTCTTTCAGGACAAGTGCGCGCATGGCTCACCTTTCATTTTTGGGTGTCAATGACTTGGGTGCGGGTTTTGTTTCAACTGGGCGGCTGGCCTTTACGATCACTTCCAGCAGGTGCTGATACTGCTGCCCTGTTGCCCGCGTCATTCCGAGTTCGCAGGTGCGGTTGGTCGAGGCATAGGCGCTGAACTGTCTGCTCGTGACTGTTTCCGCCTCCCGCCGGGTGGCAGATGCAGTCAATTCGGGATGAAGCATTCCGCGGTCCCCCGCGAAGGCACAGCATCCCCAGTCCTTAGGGATGAAGACTTCGTCTGAGACAGCAGCTCCGATGCGCTGGATAGCATCGTTGGTTCCGAGCTGCGTTGAGGAACAGGTGGGGTGGATGGCCAGGGACTCCAAGCGCGCAGTGATTGTCAGCCGTGGCATGACGACCTGGTCCACGAATGTGACCGCATCGACAATCCGAAGGCCGGGGTATTCTTCGTCCGCTGCGTTCAGGAGCCGCTCCAGGCCTTCAGTGCAGGAGGAGGCATCGCAGACGACGGGGAGTCTGCCGTGGTCCGTTGCTTCCCATAGGGCCGGCAGCACCCTGCTCTTCATTTCTTCGTATCCGGAGCTGAGGCCTTTGGATTTCCACGGCGTTCCGCAGCACATGCTGCCGATTCCTTCCGGAACCATGACCTGTGTTCCCGTGCGATCGCAAAGCTCAAGCAGCGCTGAGCTGACGCCGGGAGCTCCTTCTGCGGGGCCGAACATCGCCCCGATGCAGGCTGAAAAATACACAGCTTCAGCACTGGCGCTGAATCTGGACAGCCGTGGCGTTCCTCCGCGGGGAAGATCTTTCTCCCACAGGGGGATGGTCTCGTCGCCGAGTACGGCCCGGGCGGTTGCGGCGACTCCGGTGACGAGCGGCGCGGGGAGCTTCTTGACGGCGCTGAGCGCGAACGCCCCCACTGTGCTGGCACCTTTCCAGTGTTTGGCGGCCTGCTTCCAACCGGCTTGTTCCAGCGGGCCGCGCTGTTCTGCCCTGAGCCGGCGTACCAGGTCGCCGGTGTCGATGAGCACCGGGCAGGCTGTCTGGCACATTCCGTCCACGGCGCAGGTGTCCACGCCGGAGTACTGGTAGTCGGCCTGGAGTTCACGCAAAAGGGCCGTGTCACCGGCGGATTCGGCGGTGGCAATTTCTCGCCTGAGGACGATCCGCTGCCTGGGGGTGAGGGTGAGGTCCTTGCTCGGGCAGACCGGCTCGCAGTATCCGCATTCGACGCACCGGTCGACTTCCTTCTCCACCGCGGGAGTGACCTTGAGGTGCGAGATGTAGGAAGCGGGGTCTTCGTTGAGCAGAATCCCCGGGTTCAGCAGGCCGCGGGGATCGCAGAGCTCTTTGACCCCCAGCATTACTTCGTAGAGTTCGTCGCCGTATTGGCGCCGGACGAACGGGGCCATGATCCTTCCGGTGCCGTGTTCGGCTTTAAGTGTTCCGCCGTGGCCCAGTACCAGCTGGACCATGTCTTCAGTGAAGGCCGCATACCTGTTCAGGTGGCGTGTCTGGTCGAATCGCTCGTTGAGGAGGAAATGGATATTGCCGTCTTTGGCGTGGCCGAAGATCACACTTTCTTCGTAGCCGTGCTTGTCGAAGAGTTTCACGAGCGACTCGCAGGTTTCCAGGAGCGCATCCACCGGAACGGCGATGTCTTCAAGGAGGGCCGTGGTTCCGGAAGGTCTGTTGCCGGCTACAGTGGCGTACAGCCCTTTGCGGATGTGCCACAGCCCCGCCCGGGTCCGGGCGTCGCTGCTCATCGTCCCGGGTCCCGCCAGCGGAAGACCTGCGAGAGTACGTGTGCCGGACGTAACCCGGTCCGACAGTGATTCCGCGGAGGTTTCCTGGAATTCGACCAGCAGGGCGGCGTGGTCTTTAACGGCGATGGCCCTCAGCGTTTCGTTGGCTTCAGGGTCGCGCTGGGCGACCCGAAGACTGGTTGCATCGAGCAGTTCGATCGTGGAGAAACCCGACGCGACCAGCTCCGGCAGCGAGCCCGTGGCTCCGCGGAGATCGTCAAAAAGGAGCAGGCCCGTAGCGTGATGGGTGGCCGCGGGGACTGTCCTGAAGGTGGCTTCGGCGACGAACGCCAGCGTACCCTCGCTGCCGACCACCAGATGGGTGAGAATGTCGACGGGGCGGTCGTAATCGACGAAGGAGTTGAGCCCGTACCCCATCGTGTTCTTGATGGCGTATTGCTTCGCTATCGTCTTCAGGGACCAGGGGTTCCCACGGACGCGGTCACGGAGACGGATCAGGCCCTCATGGAGATTCGGTTCAAGCGCACGCAGCCGTGCATCGGCGTCACTAATACCGGTATCGATGACTGTCCCGGTAGAGAGCACAAGTATGGCCGATTCCAGGGTCCTGTATGTATTGAACTCCGTTCCACAGGCCATTCCGCTGGAGTTGTTGGCCACCACTCCGCCGATGGTGCAGGCGGATTCGCTTGCCGGATCAGGACCGAGCTTGCGTCCGTACTGCGTAAGTCTGGCATTGACCTGCCGCACGGTAGCGCCCGGTTGAACGCGGACCCGCGCGCCGTTGTCGAGCACCTCGATTTCCCTGAAATTGCGCCGGCTGTCGACGAGGACGCCGTCCGTTGAGGACTGTCCGCTAAGGCTGGTCCCGCCGGAGCGGAAGGTCAGCGGAACCCCGTGTGCGGCGCTGGCGGTAAACAGGGCCGCAACTTCGGCGGCGCCGTCCGGAATCACCACAGCTTTGGGCGTGAGGAGATAGTGCGAGGCATCGTGCGCATAGGCAAGCCGGTCAAGAGACCTGCTCCGGACGGATCCGGGTGCTGCAGTATTCAGCGCCTCCAGAAGGGTTCGCTGGGTGGGTTCGATGCGCGAACCCCTAGATGTTGCCGTGCTGCTCAACTGCTGTCCTTTAAGGTCGTTGTGGGTGCCGGGCAGGGCCACTGGGTCAGGGGCCGGCTTGCGGCACTAGTGCGATTCGCGGGAAACCTTGTCGCCGCTTGAACCGACGAGGAAGTCCAGATCGGCCCCGCTGTCGGCCTGCATGACATGGTCTACATAGAGACGCTCCCAGCCGCGCTTTGGGCTGGCGAAGCCGCTAACAGTTGCCCCGTTCGGGCGCCTCTGATCGAGCTCTTCTTGGGGGACGTCGATGTTGAGCGTCCGGGCCGGGACATCAAGAACGATGTAGTCGCCGGTCTGGACGACGGAGAGCGGGCCGCCGGCCGCAGCTTCGGGAGTGACATGCAGGACGACCGTTCCATACGCAGTTCCGCTCATCCTGCCGTCACAAATGCGCACCATGTCCCGGACTCCCTTTTCAAGGAGCTTCTTGGGCAGCGGCATGTTGGACACTTCCGGCATCCCCGGATAACCCTTGGGCCCGCAACCCCTCAGGATCAGGACTGAATTTTCATCGACGTCCAGGTCCGGGTGATCCATGCGGTCATGCATGTCTTCGATGCTGTCGAACACGACTGCTTTCCCCCGGTGTTTCAGGAGATGCGGAGAGGCAGCAGCGGGCTTGATGATCGCGCCTCCGGGGGCGAGGTTGCCTCTGAGCACTGCGATGCCGGCGTCGACCTGCTGCGGAGCCTCTCGGACCCTGATGACTTCTGGGTCCCAGATCCGCGCCTCGTCTAGGTAGTCAACGAGTGGTTTGCCGGTGACTGTCAAAGCAGTGGGGTCCAGGAGATCGCGGACTTCGCGGAGCACGGAGAGCAGCCCTCCGGCGCGGTGGAAATCATCCATCAGGTACTTGCCGGCCGGTTGGAGGTTCACCAGCAGGGGGACGTGGGCGCCGATGCGGTCGAAGTCGTCGAGCGTGAGGTCGAGTCCGAGCCGGCCGGCGATGGCCAGGAGGTGCACTACTGCGTTGGTTGAGCCTCCGATCGCCGCCAGTGTAACGATGGCATTGTGGAATGACGCGCGAGTAATGATGTCGCTGGGCCGCCGGTTAGCGGTGACGAGCTCCACGGCGAGCCGGCCTGACTCGTGCGAGGCTTCCAGGAGCCTGCTGTCAGGGGCAGGCGTGCCTGCCAGCCCGGGGATGATTGTGCCGAGAGCCTCGGCAACGAGGGACATCGTTGAGGCCGTCCCCATCGTGTTGCAGTGTCCACGGCTGCGGATCATGGAAGACTCAGATTTGAGGAACTGTGCTTCGGACAGCGTCCCGCCCCGCACCTCTTCGCTCAGCCGCCACACGTCTGTACCGCACCCCAGGGCTGTTCCCTGGAAGGTCCCGGTGAGCATTGGGCCGCCCGGGATCACAACCGCCGGCAGATCAACAGACGCTGCGGCCATGAGCAGAGCGGGAATTGTTTTGTCACAGCCGCCGAGAAGGACCACGCCGTCAATCGGGTTAGCGCGGATCATTTCTTCGGTTGCCATGGCCATCATGTTGCGCCACAGCATCGCCGTAGGGCGGACCTGCGTTTCACCAAGGGAGATGACGGGCATGTTCAAGGGGATGCCGCCTGCTTCGTAGACTCCCTGTTTGACGCTCTCGGCGACCTCGTTGAAATGGGAGTTGCAGGGAGTGAGGTCCGAAGCGGTGTTGGCGATGGCGATGTGGGGCCGGCCGTCAAAAGCGTTGCCGGGAAGGCCACGCCGCATCCACGCCCGGTGGATGTACGCATTCCTGTCATCTCCGGCATACCATTCTGAGCTTCGGCGCTCTACCATCTTCCACACTTCCATTTCTTGGAATTTGAGTCTATTATTTGAAACTAGAAGAAAGACTACTCGAAACGGAGACCAAGTGGAACAGGCAAGCGACGAACGCATAGTCGGCTCAGACCGCGTACTGGCGGTCCTGACTGAACTTGCCCGCTACCCTGACGGAATCGGACTGGACGAGATAGCGAAGGCAGTCGCAAGTCCCAAGCCGACCGTCCACCGCGCCCTGGCGTCCCTGCGACGGGCGGGCTATGCCGCCCAGAACGGCCGCGGCCACTACGTCATCGGCGATGAGTTCCTGCGCATGGCCTTCGCCCACCACGAAGCCCGCCCGGACCACATCCGGGTTCAAGGGATCCTGGAAACTTTGGCAGAGCGCCACGGCGAGACAGTCCACTACGCAGTACTGGACGGACGTTCCGTGGTGTACCGGGCCAAAACCGACCCTCCCGCGGGCGCGGTCCGCCTGACGTCAACCGTGGGTGGACGCAACCCCGCCCATGCGACAGGCGTCGGAAAAATGCTGCTCGCCTTCAGCCTTCCAACGATCGACGCTGTCCGGGCATGGGTGGGCGACCGTCCTCTGGAACGGCCCACCGAGCACACCAAGGCCACCGTCGAGGAACTCCACGAAGAACTTGAGCGCATCCGCGAACGCGGCTACAGCATCGACGACCAGGAAAACGAGCCGGGAATCAACTGCGTGGCCGTGCCTGTTTTTCTGCTATCGCCGACCGTGCCCAGCGGGGCGATCAGTATCAGCGCACTGGCGTACCGGACGCCGCTGCAGAAACTTATCGATGACCTGCCGAATATTCTACTGATAACGCAAGGACGTGCTGCGGAGGACAGGGAATGATGCCCGCCCGATACACCGCCCGCGTAGCGTCCACGTCCGCATTCGAACTTGGGGAAGGGCCGGTCTGGGACGCCGCCGGGCAACGAATCCTGTGGGTGGACATCCTGAACTGTGAAGTCATGGAAGGCAGGCTAGTCGGAGAGCGCATCGACACCACCGCCACCCACCTTTTCCCATGCATGGTGGGCGCCGTCGCCCCGGCCAACGACGGAAGCCTTGTGGTCGCCGCCCAGGAACACCTAATAGTCCTCCTGCCATCAGGGGACCGGCTGCTGGGGCCCCGGATCGTACCCGAAGGCAAAGCGAGCCGGTCAAACGACGGCGCGGTCGACCCGGCCGGTCGTTTCGTTATCGGGACCCTGTCCTTAGACACGGCCCACACCCGGGACGAGACGCTCCTTCGGATAGAGGACGACGGTAGCCAGACGGTCCTCGAAGATACGCTTGGACTGTCCAACGGCCTCGCCTGGTCGTCCGACGGATCCTCCTTCTACAACGTAGATACGAGCACTTCAACGGTCTGGGTCCGCAGCTACGACGCATTGACCGGAACATGCGGCCCTGCAAGGACGCACGTGCACCTCACCGACGGGTATCCGGATGGCATCTGCATCGACATCGACGGCAATCTCTGGGTAGCAGTGTGGGGAACCGGCGAAGTTCGCTGCTACCAGCCAGACGGGATGCTCCTGTCGGTGGTAGAAGTACCCGCCCCCCACACATCCAGCGTCGCTTTCGTCGGCCCCGACCGGGACGTCCTGATGATCACGACAGCGCGCAAGGATCTTACCCCGGCGCAGCTGAAACAATTCCCCCTGTCAGGCCGGATTTTTACAGCCCGGGTCGGAACAACCGGCCTGCCGACCACACCTTGGTCCGGAGCTTGGGCTCAGACGTCCCTCCAGCGGCCTTCTCCATACTTCACCTCGTAAGACTCCCACTACTTTCCATCCAAACAGGAGAAAACCATGCACCTTATGCGCATCGGAGCCCCCGGTTCCGAAAAGCCCGTTGTCAGGCTCACGGACCGGGACTATGTCGACGTATCGGATCTCGTCCCCGACTTCGATGAGGACTTTTTCGGTTCCGACGGCATTGCACGCCTTGGCCCTATCGTTCACCAACGCGTCGCCGAGGGACAGACCCGGCAGTTTGCCGGCGAAAGAATCGGCGCACCGATCGCCCGCCCCCATCAGATTCTCTGCATCGGCCTGAACTACAGCGACCACGCGGCGGAGACAGGCCAGGACGTGCCATCCGAGCCCATCCTCTTCACGAAATCCCCCAACACGCTGATCGGACCCTACGACGAGGTTCGGATCCCCCGAGGCGCAACCAAGCCCGACTGGGAGGTCGAACTCGGCATAGTCATCGGGCAGCGCACCAGCTATCTGGAGAGTGTCGAGGACGCCGAAGCCGCTATCGCCGGGTATGTCGTCGTCAACGACGTCAGTGAGCGGGCCTTCCAGCTCGAACGCAACGGCCAGTGGGCCAAGGGAAAGTCAGCCGAGACCTTCAACCCGGCCGGTCCCTGGCTCGTGACACCGGATGAGATAGGCGATGTGAAAGATCTCGGAATGTGGCTGGACATCAACGGAGTCCGCCGTCAAACCGGGTCCACGTCAACCATGATCTTCGACCCACATTTCATCGTCCACTACCTCAGCCAGTTCCTGGTGCTGGAGCCCGGCGATCTCATCAACACGGGCACCCCTCCCGGCGTCGGCATGGGCTTCAACCCGCCTGTATGGCTGCAACCGCAAGATGTCATGGAGCTGGGCATCGACGGCCTTGGAAGCCAGCGTCAACTTGTCCTGGCACCACGCTAGGGCGCGGCCATGAAAGCCTTTGTACTAACCGGGCCAAAAGAGTTTGAAATACAGGACGTCAAGGCCCCCACGCCGATGCCTGGCCAGGTCGTCATAGATGTCGAGCGCGTCGGTGTTTGCGGCACCGACATGGAATTCTTCACGGGAGAGATGTCGTACCTGCGCACCGGACATGCCCAATATCCGATACGGCTCGGCCACGAGTGGTGCGGAGTCGTCACAGGAATCGGAGAAGGCGTCCACCCGGATTGGCTTGGTCGCAGGACGACCGGTGACACGATGCTCGGGTGCGGCTCCTGCCCGCGCTGCTTGTCCGGGCGCCACCACGTATGTGATGCCCGCTTCGAAATCGGCGTCCGCGGGGGCTGGCCGGGCGCGCTGGCCGAACAACTGGCCGTGCCCGCCTCTTCCCTCGTTCCACTGCCGGACACCGTCGACGCGGCGGCTGGAGCCATGGTCGAGCCGGGAGGCAACGCTCTGCGTTCAGTCGAAGCCACGGACGCCGGGCCCGGCGACCGCGTGCTCGTCCTCGGAACAGGGACCATAGGACTTCTGGCTGCTCAATTCGCCAAGGCCGCCGGAGCCGAAGTCCATCTCATGGGCCGCTCGCCGCGCTCACTGAGCTTCGCCCGGACCCTCGGCTTTGAGGGTGCCTGGACCGCCGACACTCTTCCGCCACTCCCCTGGGACGCCGTGATCGAAGCCTCCAACGCGCCCACCCTCCCCGCACTCGCCATTGAACTGGTCGAGCCGGCCCGCAAAGTCGTCTACGTCGGGCTGGCCGGCTCCCCGAGCGTCATTGACACCCGGACCCTTGCCCTCAAAGACGTCACGGCCGTCGGCATTCTCGGAGCCTCCGCGGGGTTGCCAGGAACTATCGATGCCTACGCTTCTGGCGCCGTGGACCCGCGCCCGCTCGTTGCCGCCACCGTGGGCCTGGAAAGAGCAGGAGACGTCCTCGGAGGATGGCGGCCAGACACCGCCGGACCTGGCCCGAAGTTCCACGTCGATCCCCGCATCTGACCCGGACAGTATGCCGCCTCTCAGGGCGGCATACTGTTTTCCCTAACCAACTTGTATCGATTCATA
The DNA here is from genome assembly GCF_058744955.1 of Paenarthrobacter sp. E2MeOHC11. Lineage (NCBI taxonomy): Bacteria > Bacillati > Actinomycetota > Actinomycetes > Micrococcales > Micrococcaceae > Paenarthrobacter > Paenarthrobacter sp. E2MeOHC11. The sequence continues at coordinate 44,388 of NZ_CP196674.1, forward strand.
ATTACTCGGGGCGGACCATACTCCCGGGACTGCAAAAAGGGTTTCCACATGACGAACGACACGCGCGACGCCGCCCTTTACCCAGCCGACGACTGGCGGGCACTACCGGGTCTTGTGGTGGAGATCAGGCTGAACCGGCAGCTGCACCGCCAGGGGATTGTCGATGATGCAATGCACGACGGCTCCGGATTCTGGCTCGCCGCCGACGGGGTCTCGCCGCGAGAATTCATACACAAGGCTGACGGGTACCGGGTCTGGACCGCACTTTACCCGCCATCCCCCTACTAGAGTCCTTTGCGCCTGAAATTCGGTTCGGCAGTCGGCCGAGTGATTCGAGGATTTGGTCTGCGGTCTTGGTCAAGATGGAGGGGGCCAGGTTCTCGTTCCATGATTTGCCGCAGTCGCGGATGGCGGCTTCGAGGACCTGAACACGTCGGCGCCCGCTGCGGCGCAGGAGGCTGTCGGTGACGAATCCGACGAGCCGTTCGACCTATTTGATCCAGAAGGAGTAGGTCGGAGGGAAATGGATCTGGAGGCGTGGATGCTTCTCAGGCCATTCTCTAACGGCCGGGGTCTTGTGGGTCTTGTGTCGCAGATCAGGTGCACGTCAAGGTCGGTCGGGACGTGGGAATCGATGTTTGCCAGGAACTTCCCGAACTCGGCGGCGCGGTGCCTGCGGTGCAGGCGGAAGATCATGGTGCATCCCCGGTGTTCAGTGCCGCGAACAGGGTTGTGGTTACGTGCCGGACGAAGTCGGGGGTGCGTTTCTCGGGCATGCAGGGCATCATCGGAAACGCGGGCTGCTACCGGGCCACGGCCTGGACCTGGGACTTCGAGCGCAGAGAGGTGCTGTTGAACCTTGCGGTGGTGAATGGCAGATCCGCTCCGAGGGAGCCGAGTCCTTCCGCGTGTGGCGGGTCCCCAATACACGCTACCGATACCGAGGAACCCGAATCCCAACACCATGGACCACAACAGCATAGGGATGATCATGTGGAGAGCCGGATGCTCAGGAATAGGCACGTCCGGGTTCGGAAGGCGGGCGGCAGAAACCCGCCGTCCGAAAGACTGGCAGGGCGCTGCCGTCCGACCCTACTCATCCACGGTGGACCCCGGAGGATTCAGGTAAAGTCCGAAAACGTCGTAGTCCATCTCCACGAACAGCGGATCGTTGGAGAGCTTGAACCCGTCGGCACGGTGGGGCTTGAGCTCGAAGTCCTTCCAAATTCTCGCGATCGTGGACTTCGAAAGCAAAAACGTTCGGCTATCTTTCGCCCTCGACCAATGCGTGGTGTGCTTCGGCGTCGATTCCAGGTCGCAACGCTCGTCTGCTCGACCCGGTCCGTGGTGATGCCGGCAGGCCTGCCGGGTCGGCGATCGTCTGCCAACCCATCATGGCGCTACTCCAAAAACCGGCGCCGCCACTTTGCCGAGGCATGAGATTCCAACCCCGCAGCGAGCAGCCACTGCAACGTTCGTCAACTCCTCAGCACTGGCGAGGACAATGCTTGACGGATCGCAACCCCTTGGGACGGGCTCCGCCTCCGGGCCCACGGCAAAGCAAGGCCTTCGGCCGCCCAGCATTCGCCATGCCCCGTTTTACAATTACGAAGCGAATTCAGGCGCAAGACACTAGTCGCCGACTGCAGCGGAGCCAGCTACTCCGAAAGGTCATATCGAGACGAACGCTTTCGGACCGGACTTCCCGCCGCGCCGCTCCGGGCGGTTCCAGAGGCTCGTCAGCATCTTCTTCTTGACCCGGACGAGCCTCTAGCCGACAGTGCCGGCACTGACCGTTTTTGTTCCGTTGGTCCGGCGACAGCTCAGGGCCACGATTCCCGCTGCCACTGTGGCCAGTACGTGGACGAGCCCCGGGGTTCTGACCCCCGGAGATACACCCGGTCTCCCCTGCTGACGGACCGTTCTCCGCGGTGCATCGGCCAGGGCCGCAGCGCGAGCATTCCTCGTCGGCTATATGCCCGGAATTGATGACACTTCCGCGTTCCCGCCGGAGTAGTTGAGCTCCCGGAACGCGACTGTCCCGCTCCGGGACAGGAGTCCGAAGACCCGCCCGGTGTATCCGCCGGCCACTTCGGTGGAAAGGTACTTGCCATCAAGCCGGGCAATCTCTTCCCAGGCTCCGCCTTGCGTCCTGGCGGAGAACACGATCTCGTCGGGGCCTTTCAGGTATTGCTCCGCGGAGGGCTCGGTGACTTCGATCCTGACGGTCGAACACGGGCCGACTTTTTCAATTCTCTTCGCAACTGACTCAATGTCTCCGATCCGGGCTCGGACGAGGAGGTCCTGGTCGTTAACTTCAATCGAGTACTCATGGCGGGGGTCAATGCGCAGGGACAACCCGCCGTCCCCGTGAGCAGCGTCAACGTCCACCGTAATTCGTGCTCGTCGGTGGCGTAGTCGCTGGGCGATGAGCCGTGGCCGCACGGTCTCCCCTGCGGTCTCGGCCGAAACACTGAGGACGCCTGAACCGCTTTCTGCGAACTTGAGTGTACTTTCGCCCGGGGTGAACCATTCGACGCCCAGATCGGCGTCCGCGAACTCCCAAGCCGAGGTCTCACCGGTCGCCTCCGTTGGGGTGATGGCCACTGACGGCACAGGCCAACCATCGATCCACTCGACCTCGGCGGCGAAGGTCTCCCGCCCCAGTACATGGTAGGTCGGGCTCGTCCCCGCAGGCCTGACGCCGAGGAAAACCATGGCCCATGTACCGTCTGGTCGTTCCACGAGATCGGCGTGGCCGGTGTTTTGCACCGGCCCGGGCAGCCCCGACATTGTCAGGATCGGGTTCGCCGGATTAGCTTCAAAGGGCCCACTAATGTCCCGTGACCGCGCGACCGTCACTCGGTGCCCCCGCTCGGTGCCGCCTTCTGCAATCATCAGGTACCACCAGCCCTCACGCCGGTACAGGTGAGGGGCCTCTGGGTACGCGAAGCCGGTACCTTCCCAGACGGCGTACGGCTCTCCAACCACGACGCCGGCCAGCGGGTCGACCTTTGCCTGCCAGATTGACTGATGGAAGGTTTCCAAGTCGAAACCGGAGTAGGTCACGTAACAGGCTCCATCCTCATCCCATGCAATATCCGGATCTAGACCGACCAGCCCCGGCAACTGCACAGCGGTAGACCATGGGCCTTCCGGCTTCTCGGCCGTGACCAGAAGCTGGGCCTTGAAGTTCGGAGAGTTGGTGGTAATCATCCAGAACCGGCCGTCATGGTGCCTGATGGTTGGGGCGTAGATACCCAGCGACGGGAAGAGTCCGTCCACATCGAATTGGTCCGTGCGACTGAGCACGTTTCCGATCTGAGTCCAGTTCCGAAGATCCTGGCTCCGATAGATCGGAACGCCGGGGAAATACTCAAAACTGGAACAAATCAGGTAGTAGTCCTCGCCGGAACGACAGATGGATGGGTCGGGGTTGAAGCCGGGGATGATCGGAGTGGTGAGGCCTATCGTCATGGAACCCTCCTGGGTTTGGTCAGCCGAAAAGTGTGAGCGCGCCTGGGTGAAGGTGCGCTCTTGACGGCGGCACCGTCCCACGATTATGCTCCATCTGACAACAAATTTCAATATTAGGATATACATTCCATTTAGTGGAATCGTAAATCCTGGGTTGCGGTGCAAGGGAGCATTGGCTTTGAAACTCTTCTTCAAGTGGCTGGACCGGGTTATGGAACCGAGCCGGAAAATGAAAGCACAGCAATTCCAGTCGCTGCGGCTCACCGAAGGTGATGTGGTCTTCCTGGGAGACAGCATCACCGAAGGCGGAATGTGGAATGAGTGGTTTCCAGACTTGCCGGCCAAGAACCGTGGCATTGCGGGCGACACGTCCCGTGGGGTTCTCGCCAGAATCGACGACGCCGTCACGCCGGGCCCCTCGGCAATAGTCCTGCTGATCGGAACAAACGACCTGGGCTTCGGATACCCCGCTGCGGGAACCGTCAATAACGTGGAGACGATTCTGAATAGAATCAAGGAACTGGCGCCGAATGCACAGATCTTCCTTCAAAGCGTCATGCCGCGCAAGAAAAGCTATGCCCGGAAAGTGCGAGAGCTGAACAGCGCCTACGTGCGGCTGGCTTCACAATTCAACGCCATTTACATCGACTTGTGGCCCGTCCTTGCAGATGGCAACGGCGGACTCCGCAGCGAGTTCACACTTGACGACCTCCACCTCAACGGCCGCGGCTACGAGACATGGGTTTCGGCACTGCGTCCACATCTTGCTGCTCTGACCGCGCCGAGAACGACTTCCGCCTAGGCGACGGCTCTATGGAGTGCCGGGTCTTCGGCCTGCAGAGCCGTCCGTGCTTCCATTCCGGCAGATCCGATGTGTGCAGGCTTCGGATGCAATGACGCCTCGTCGGACATTCCTCGCACTCGGCCGGCAGGTCTCCCTCTCCGTTAATGCACCAATCAACGGTCAAGCACGTTTCACCCGAAGGAACACACCATGAGCACCACCCCGAGCGGTAAGCCAGTAGCCAACGCCGCACTCGAAGCATCACACCGCCGCAGCCGGCTGCTCGTCAACGGTACCCCGTTCCTGGTACTCGGGGCGGAACTGCACAATTCCAGTTCGAGTGGCCACGAAACTGCGCTCACGGCCGTTAACCGCGTGGCCGATCTGGGAGCAAATACTGTCCTCGCTGGTGTCGCGTGGGACCAGGTGGAACCGAACGAAGATGAGTTTGATTTTTCCATCGTCGATTCCTTGTTGTCCGCGGTCCGCTCGCGTGGCCTCAAACTGATTCCCCTTTGGTTTGGAACCTGGAAGAACGGAACGTCAAGCTATGTCCCGGGCTGGATGAAAGCGGACTCAGTGCGGTTTCCACGGGCCGAGGTCGCCAGCGGCCGCACAGAACATATCTCCCCGTTTTCCCTGGAGGCACGTGAGCGCGATGCCGTCGCGTTCGGTCGATTCATGGAATATCTCGCCGCCGCTGACGAGGGCCACGGCACAGTAATCATGGTGCAAGTCGAAAATGAGGTTGGCCTACTGGGCGACAGTCGGGACCGCGGCCCGGCGGCCAAGGCGGCCTTTGAACACCCCGTGCCCATCGATGTGATTGCAGCAATCCGCGATCCCAAATCCGGGCCATTGCATGAAGCATGGAGCTCCAACGGGAGAGTCGAGGCGGGCACCTGGGCACAGGTCCTAGGCGAAACACCGCTCACCAACGAGGCCTTCATGGCCCATGCCTACTCGAGCTACGTCGAAAAGATAGCGGTGGCAGGCAGGCAACATTTTGACATACCACTTTTCGCCAATGCATGGCTCGATGTGGACATGGACATCCCCGAGTTTGGACTGGCTGGCGGAGTGACGCCCGGCGAATACCCCAGTGGCGGCCCAAACCCCAAACTGGCCCCGATCTGGAGGGTGTGCGCGCCCAGCATTGACTTCCTCGCCCCGGACATCTACATGGGCGACTTCGAGGCCATCTGCAGCGGCTTTGCCGAATCAAGCCCGACGCTGTTCATTCCGGAGATGCTTCGCAACGAGACGGGCGCAGGCCAGGCCTTCGTCGCCGTCGGATCTCACGGCGCCATCGGGGTTTCGCCTTTCGGTCTCGATTCGACACCCGAAGATGGAGGGCTGCATATCACGGATGCCTTCGCGCTCCTCGCCTCGGTCAACGATCTAGTCCTTGACCACCGCCCGGCCGAGACCATGGTCGGCTTCCAGCTCACCGACAAGCAGCCCATTGCCACCCTCACGCTGGGAAACTATGCACTGACCATCACACGCTGGACTCCGTTCGGTGTCTCCGAGGAGGGCAGCCAGGGTTATGGACTGATAATCCAGACTGAGCCGGCAACCTTCCTTGGCATAGGAAGGGGATTCAAGGTCACCTTCTCCCGCGCCGGAGTCAAGGTCGGTCTCGAATGCGTTGCTGAACTTGACGTCCGAGACCGAAGAAAGGTCACACGCAGACTGAATGGCGACGAAACACATAGCGGATCGGCATGGGCCCACCCCTCACTCCCTGACGCTGGTGTCGTGGACTTTTTTATCCCTCAGGACCGCTCGGGAACCGGCCTCACCCGTTGCATCGTGTACGAATACTAGGCGAATTTTCGGCAGTGCTCTCCGAAAACCTCGGACGCTGTCGTCAGCAGGAAGTCCGACGGCTCGACCGGTGACGGACTCCAGTCGACCGCTATGAAGCACGAACCTCGAATAACCGAAATCTACCCGAAAGGGACAGCCGTGAGTCATGGACGCGTTAAATGGGGCATTGTAGGGACCGGGCACATCTCCAGGACCGTAGCACCCGACCTGCAACGGGCCGAGAACGTGGAGTTAGTGGCCGTTTCGTCGCGCAGCTCCGAGGCCGCACGGTCTTTCGCCGCTGAGTTCGACATCCCGCGGGCGTATTCGGATTACACGGCATTTCTTGCTGACCAGGACATCGATGCGCTGTATATCGGAACACCGCACGGCGTGCATCACCAGCTCGCCAAAGAGGCGCTTCTTGCGGGCAAACATGTCGTGTGCGAGAAGCCTCTGGCCCTTAACGCAGGGCAGGTGCGAGACCTGGCCGAGACTGCACGGGCGATGGGTGTATTCCTCATGGAGGCTATGTGGATGAAATTCAACCCTGCGATCCGCCAATTACACACTCTGATCGATGACGGCCGTATCGGTGAGGTGCGGAGCGTGCGGGCATCCTTCGGATTTCCGTTCCCCCAAGACGGGTCCAGCAGATGGCGCCCGGAACTGGGGGGCAGCACTTTGCTGGACCAGGGCATCTACCCGGTGACGTTGGCCTCGATGCTGCTGGGCGAGCCTGCGGTGATCGCCAGCCATGGACGGATTCGGGATGATGGGGTTGATTTGAGCCAAGCTATCAGCCTGGGATACGATCGCGGCCGTTTCGCCCAGGCCGCGTGCTCTATGGTCGATTTCCTCGACCCTTCGGCCTCAATCAACGGGACCCTAGGGTGGATTGTCATCGAGGGTCCGTTCTGGGCCGCTACCCGCTTCTCGATTCATTCGCCCACGGCGGAAGACCTCCTGGCCCACGAGAGTTTCGAGATTCCAATGGAAGGTAATGGATACGTTCCGATGTTCAGGTCCGCCAGTGCTTCCATTGCCGCCGGAGCATCTGAAAACCCTCTGCACACATGGGCAGAGACTATCGCCGTCTTCGAAATCCTTGACGCAGTACGTGCCCAGCTCAAGGCAGCGCACTTGGAAGGGCAACTCCCAGCGACACGCGTCAACGCCATCTGAGACTATCCCCGCCAGAGCTGGCGGCTATGGCGGTTCAAGAATCCAGCCCCGGAGTCTCCACAGGGACCGGCCGCGCGGCAGCGCGCGGCGAGAGTGGGCCTCAGAGGCAGGGCCGGCACCACTGGAGGGTCTGAGTAGTCAGGCAGAAGCACTGGAGGACTGTTCCCTGGCATAGCCGGAAGGGAACAGGGTAGGACATGGGGCGGCGCGCCCTTGTCTTCCTTAAAGCCGCGCCGCCAGGCATCTATTCCACGGTCCATTCGAAGTCGTAGCGGCCCGACTCGCAAATGATTCGCACTCCGTGCTCATCTTGTTCTGCAGAGTCCACCAGAGGGCCCAGGTGGGTCTGCGATTCGGTGAGGTTTTCGACCGTGGCGCGGGGAAGCCTCACCATTGCGGTCGAACCTACCGGAACCGTCAGGGATACTGTGGCGCGCCCGTTTCCATGGCTCCAGGCGGCCGAGACAGCTCCGTGAGGTGTTTTGGTGGTGGCGGAGGCGTGATCGACGCGGCCATTGAACATGAGCGGTTCGAGGTCGAAGGTGCTCCAGGCAACGGAGGTCGGTTTGAGGCCGACGAGCCCTTCGTAGAGCCAAGCGACCACTGCCCCGAGGGAGTAGTGGTTGTGCGATTGGTGGGCTTTGCCTGCCTCGTCATACCCTTCCCACTTTTCCCATACGGTGGTGGCGCCCTGGTCTATTTGGGCAAGCCAGGAGGGATGTGTCCGCTGGAGCAGGAGGTCCAAGGCGACGTCGGCCCTTCCGGAGTCGGAAAGCACATCCAACAGAAATCCCGTGGAAAGAAAACCTGTTCCAACGTGGGTGCCGTTTTTCTCAATGAGTTCGCACAGGCGCTCCGCGGCCGCCTTCCGGTCCTGTTCGGGGAGCAGTCCGAGGCGCAAAGCGCGGGCGTAGGTTGCTTGTTTGTCGGGCGTGAGGACACCTGGCGCGGTCATGTACTCCGTCTGCCAGGACTGTTTTGCCGCTGCTGCGTACCCGGAAAATCGCTGAGAGTCCCCCGGGCGGTCGAGAATCTTGGCGATTTGGCTAAGCAGGCTACTCGAGTATGAGAAGTAGGCGGTGGCGACAGCTCCGGGGTCTCGGGTGAGTAGGTCCGGAAGTGCGGCCATGCTGTGGTCAACGTCGGGTTCCAGCCATTCTCCATAGTGGAATCCAACGTCCAGCAAGTAGTCTTCATGGGGTTTCTTCGCGCCGGATTCCTCGCGGCTGGCGTGCCGGCCGGACGCTGCCCGGGTTGCGGAGAATTCGATCCAAGCAACCATTGACGGGTACTGGTCTTCCAGCACCTGCACGTTTCCGTACCGGGTGTACAGCGTCCAGGGAATGATCACGGCGGCGTCTCCCCAACCTGCCGCTCCGCCGAATTCAAATGGCGGTGGGACATTGTCGCGGGGAACAATGTCCTCAACCCGCCCGTCCTCACCTTGTTGCAGAGCCAGGTCAATGAGCCAGTCGCTGAAATAAGAGTCCACCTGCCCGAGAAGAGTGGCCGTCCTCGCGAAAACCTGGGCATCCCCCGTCCAACCTGAGCGCTCACGGGTCGGGCAGTCGGTGGGGACGTCGGTGAAGTTGCCCTGCATGCTTCGTACCACGTTAGCGTGGAGTGTGTTGATCTCTGGTACGGAACAGTGAAATTTCCCGGAGTACTCAAGTGCAGCGTGAAGGAGGACGGCTGTCACATCGGAAAGCTGGATCGCCGCCGGCGGATTGGTGATCTCGCAATAGCGGAATCCGTGAATTGTGAACCGGGGCTGGAATAGGTCCGTTCCTCCGCTCAGGATAAATGTGTCTCGCTGAACGATCGGGCCGGCTTCGCTCGAATCGGTGAGGTAGTCACGGTCAAGGTCACCTTCCGGCGTGAGTACTTCGCCAAAATCAAGGAGTACTTCCTGTCCTTCGTCTCCTGTGACGTTTAGGCGCACCACGCCGACCACGTTGGCGCCGAAGTCGACAAGCAGGCTGCCTGAGGGGCGCTTGGTGATAGAGACCGCGGCGATCTCTTCGATGGCCCGAACGGCGTCGCTGCGAACCGGCACCAGGTTCCGGTCTTCAGCCACCAGTTTAACGGGGCAGAAGTCCGAGGGTCGTTCGATGGATGAATTCCAGCCGGGAAAGGCCGCACGGGCGTCGACTTTTTCACCATCCTGGGGGTCGGAGGTGATGATCTCACCGCCTCCGGCAGTCCAGGATTCATCGGACTGGAAATGAACCACGGTACCGTCGGCAAGTTCAACCTCGACATAGGCGATCGCCGCCGTCTGTGTCCCGTAAAGATCGCGAACGCCATGGCTGCCGTTGCGACCACGGAATCGCCCGTCGGCAAGGACGATTCCGAGAACATTGGTTCCTTCGCGTAGCGTTGCCGTCACATCGTAGGACTGGTATTGCACGCGGTCATCGAAAGCGGTGAATTTCGGTACCAAGCTGTCGCCGGTGATCTCGACGCCGTTGAGGCTAAGTCGATACCAACCTAGCGCGGACGCGAACGCGCGCGCACGCACCGGCTCCGCCGTGATATCGAACGATCCCCTCAGATACTGCACCTGGCCGGCAACACCGGCGATGATCTCCACGTCACGGGCGATCCAGTGCGCCACCGCCTGTAGGTCAACAGTTCCGGTCTCAAACATCGCCCAGTCACTCCAGGGGCCATTCAACCCGTCGTGGGCCCAAAGACAGATGCGCCACCTGTAACTCCTCCGTGGAGCAAGAGGCGGTCCGTTGTAAGTGGAATCCGGGCACAATTCGTATCCGATCCGCCCAGAATCCCAAACAAGCTCGCCAGCAGTTCCGTCCGCAAAATCCTCAGCCAGTTCAATGCGGAATGCAACAGCTCGTGCCCCACGCTGGGCGCTGCGCACCTCCCAGCTGAACCGGATTTCGTCAGGGTTTGCGCCAATCAGCCTGGTCATCGAGTTGACGCGAAGGTTTTCCGGCTGGACAACAGCGGTCATTGATCTTCCGTTCATAGTCATGGGCGAAGCAGCTGCCCGTATCGGGACATCACGAGTCTCTTGAGCCGAACAAAAGGTCTGCAGGCCGAGGGGATCCGCCCTGACGCACCCCTTCGCAACAAGGGCGGAACCAATGCCGCGGAAGGCACGGTCAGCCTTATGACAACAACATGCCGGAAAGCTTGGCACGCGGCAGGCCCGCCGGACTCATCATCATCGATATCTCCTCAGGTCGGCGAGGTGGAGGCCAAAAGTGGACTGTGAAGTCGCCCGGCTCAACTTAGTAGAACCTCATCCTCTCCCGTTTTGAAAGGTTTCAGGGCGGGTTAAGTATGACTCACTCGCTTTCGATTTTCAATAACATGACTACTGTTCGGATATATGGAATAACACCTTTTCCAATAGCCGTCAGTGGTGGACCGCCCCCCCGGGCAGCCACTGTCTTGAGTCAATCAACGGAGCGGGCCCGCGCTGCTCGCGCCCGGGAGGTAAGGCTATTGACGGGCATCCAACCAAGGGTTTACGCTCCCCACTAATGGATTTTCATCTACAGGACCACAATTCCAATTATTGGACTACCGGCGAACTTAGCCTCATCACTCCTGTGCTTCGGTCCAACACCGCTACACCGTAAGAGACAAGGAAGTTTCTAGAAATGAAGCTCAAAAAGAGAATGGTGGCAGCTGCGGCCGCCATCGCCATTGCCCTCGCGACGGCCGGCTGTACCTCGCAAGCAGCCAATGAAACGAAAGACACCAAATCGACCCTGACCGTGTCCCTGGCGCAGGCGCCGAGCTCCTTGGACTTCCTCGGACTCGACAACGGGGCGCAAGTTGGTCTTTGGGGAGGCATCTACGACACGCTTCTCTGGAATGACGGTGACTCGAACCCTCACCCCGGCGCTGCAGAGAGTTACGACTACAGTGACGGGAACAAGACGCTGACCCTTAAACTCCGCTCCGGGATGAAGTTCAGCAGCGGAGATCCGGTAACCGCTGATGTGGTCGCGAAGAGCCTGACGCTATACAAGCAGAAAGCCAACTATGCCTCGAACCTGGCACTTGTCGAATCGGTCACGGCCACGGACGGCAGCACTGTCGTTCTAAAGCTGTCGGAGCCGGACCCGAACCTGATCAATGTCCTCGGGACGGGGGCAGGCGTAATTGCTGATCCGAAGACTGTCGGAACCGACGCATCCAAGCTAAACCCTGTCGGTTCAGGTCCGTACACCCTCGACATGGCTAACACCACCGCGGGCTCCACGTACACGCTGCAGCGCAATGAGAGCTATTGGGGAGTAAAAGACTTTCCCTACAAAACCGTAGTCTTCAAGGTCTACACTGACCAGACCGCGCAGCTGAACGCGCTCAAGGCCGGCGAGATCGATAGCGGCATTGTCGACGCTTCGACGCTGGCTGAGGCGCGGGCCAGTGGTCTGACCATCAACACCACAATGGGCAACGGCTACTTTGGACTGTTCATCTTCGATCGGGAAGGGAAGAAGATTCCTGCCCTTGGAGACGTCCGCGTGCGTCAGGCAATTAACTACGCTATCGACCGCGAAGGCATCGTTAAGTCGATCATGAAGGGGGAGGGCAAGGCCACGAATCAGGTGTTTGGCCTCAACACCCCCGGATACGTCGAATCCATCAACGACAGGTACGCGTACAACGTCGAAAAGGCTAAAACCCTCATGGCGGAAGCTGGCTACGCCGACGGATTCGAAATCGATATGCCCGACTTTGCCTACATCACCACATTCGAGCCCACCATTACCCAACAGTTGGCACAAATCGGCATCAAGGTCAAATTCACTCCGACTCAGATCCCCGAGGCCATGACCGGAATTGCGACGGGCGCCTACCCTATGGTTCTGTTCCTAACCGGCAACTCCACCAACGCCAACGACGTCACGGCCCAGATTGGCACGACCGGGTTCTGGAACCCCCTCAAGACAACGGACGAGAAGATCGCCGGGCTCCTCCACGATGCCCAGTACGAAACAGATGACGCCGCACGCAACAAGATTTACCAGCAGATCAGCGAGTATGTCGTTGACAATGCATGGTTCGCACCGATTGCGTACTTCTCGGTCAATCAGGCCACGGTGGAGGGCGTGACCTTCACGGTTCCGACCTCCAACATCACGCCGAATCTGCGGAACTTCTCCAAGAACCCGTTCGCCGAATAATAAGCCAAAAGTTTCGGGGCGTCCGGCCTGCTCATGCCGGGCCGGACGCCCCGTAAATAGAAAAGAACCTGCGATGATCGCATTCCTTGCTCGTAGGCTCGGATCGGGGATAATCCTGGTCTTCGCCGTAACAGCCTTGACATTTTTTCTCGTCAACCTGACCAAAGTCGATGTGGCCCGGGCGCTGCTGGGCAACTCGGCGACAGCAGCCGAGTACGCCGCGAAGAACACTGAATTCGGACTCGACCGCCCAGTTGTCGTTCAGTACGTCGACTGGCTGACAAATGCCCTGCACGGCGACTTCGGACGCTCGTGGTTCACGAGCGAACCGGTAGCCTCCGCTCTCGCCAACAGGCTCCCGGTGACTCTCTCTGTGGTATTTGCAGCCATGCTGCTCACGGCGGTCATCAGCGTCGGCCTCGGGGTAGGCGCCGCCGTCAAAGGTGGAGGCCTTGACCGGGTCCTGCAGATGGTGTCGCTCTTGGGTTATGCGATTCCTGGTCTGCTGATCGCCATCGCTCTTGTCGCCGTGTTCGCACTGAACTTCCATCTGTTCAGGGCGACTGGCTACATCCCGATCACGAAGTCATTCGGTGGATGGCTTGGCACCATCACACTTCCTTGCATCGCGTTGGCCATCGGAGGTATAGCCGGTCTCGCGGCCCAGGTCCGAGGCGCCATGGTTGATGAGCTGAAGAAGGATTACGTGAGGACGCTGCGAAGTCGCGGGATCCCGCAGAGCGCCGTCGTTCTCCGACACGCTCTTCGCAATGCAGGAGCCCCGTCCCTAACGATCTTCTCGCTGCAGTTCATAGGCACACTCGGAGGTGCGGTAATTGTCGAACGCGTCTTCGCGCTGCCGGGCTTCGGGCAATTCTCTGCGATGTCAAGTATGCAGGGAGATACCCCGGTCACGATGGGCGTCGTGGCATTCACCGTCATCGTCATCGTCATCGTCAACCTCGTCATTGATCTGGCCATCGGATGGCTCAACCCGAAATCGAGGACACGATGACTGTAGTCTCCCCTCTGACCGTAGACCCCCAATTCGCAGGGCCAGCAGCCGATCCAAGGCGACATGGACTTCTTCGGAAGCTCTCGCATGATCCGGTGGCAGCCATCTCCCTGGCCATCCTCGTCACACTTGTGATCATTGGCCTCCTTGCTCCATGGATAACGCCGCACAACCCCGCCGAAGGCGATCTCGAGTTGGTCAACGCACCTCCGGGTGGCAAATATCTGCTCGGCGGTGACAGCTCCGGTCGAGACGTCCTGAGCCGGCTGATCGCGGCAATCGATATCAGCGTGCAATCGGCCGTTATCGCCACGGGCGTCTCATTCTTCGTGGGTGTCACCGGAGGCTTGATCGCCGGATATTTCGGTAAGTGGTTCGATGCCCTCTCCACTTGGGTGGCAAACCTTGTTATGGCACTTCCCGGTGTCATCCTTCTCATCGTTCTGTACCCGCTCACCGCCGGTTCCACACAGGTACTGATGGTGATCCTCGGCACACTGGTTGCCCCCGGCATATTCCGGCTCGTCCGTAATATGGTCGTGGCTGTCAAGAACGAGCTCTATGTCGACGCAGCCCGCGTGTCCGGCCTTTCCAACGCAAGAATCATTCGTCGCCACATCCTCTATGTTGTTCGCGCGCCACTCATCATTCAGGCCGCTTTCATCTCCGGAATCGCCATCTCTCTTCAAGCGGGACTGGCTTTCATCGGCCTCGGATCATCGACTGCCCCCAACTGGGGTTCCATGCTCTCCGAAGGATTCAGCTCCATGTACACCGCCCCGCTCCTGGTCCTGTGGCCGGGGCTGGCCTTGGGAATCACCAGCATCTGCCTCGTGCTACTGGGGAACTCGCTCAGAGACATACTCGAAGGATCCGAACAAGTGTCGAGCCGGTTCCGCGGACGGGTCGTACGCCGGAGGCTACCCTTGGACAGCACAGGAAGCGGGGCGTTGCTCACGGTCAATGACCTGCATATCGGATACCCGAAGGGCCGGGACGTCCTACCCGTCGTGAACGGAGTGACCCTCCAGGTTGAGGCCGGAGAGATACTCGGTCTGGTCGGGGAATCCGGATCGGGTAAAACGCAGACCGCCTTCTCCGTCCTGGGCCTTCTTCCATCTCAGGCCATCATCACCAAGGGCTCGATACGCCTTCACGGCGAGGAGTTATTGGATTTGTCCCAGCGTCAGATGGATAAGAAGCGCGGCTCGACCATCGCCTACATCCCCCAGGAACCGATGTCGAACCTGGACCCTTCCTTCACCATCGGAAACCAGATGATTTATGGCATCAGAGCAGTAACCAAGGCCTCCAAAACGGCCGCAAAGAAGACCGCCGTGGAACTGCTGGGACGCGTCGGAATTACAAACCCCGAGCAGGTCATCAAGCTTTACCCGCACGAGATTTCAGGCGGGATGGCACAACGCGTGCTGATCGCCGCCGCTGTTGCATGCAATCCCGAACTCCTGATCGCCGACGAGCCCACCACCGCCCTGGATGTGACCATCCAAGCCGAGGTCTTAGACTTGCTCCGAGATTTGCAGAAGGAGCGCCACATGGGCGTGATTCTCGTAACCCACAACTTCGGTGTAGTCGCAGACCTCTGTGACCGCGTAGCCGTAATGCAGAACGGATCCGTCGTCGAGTCAGGACCTGTCAGGGAGATCTTCCGGAACCCACAAAACGAATACACGAAGTCACTGCTCAGCTCGATCCTCTCCGAAACTTCCGTCCGGCCGGATCTGGCGGACGAACGCACATCTGCAGAAGCAAAGGCAGCCCAATCATGAGCGAATTGCTGAATGTCCGGGGGCTGAAAGTCTCATTCGGACGCAAGGGGTGGAGAAAGGCTCCCTTCGAGGTCCTGCACGGGATCGATGTGTCGCTGACACCAGGGGAAACGCTAGGAGTCGTCGGAGAATCAGGCTCAGGAAAAACCACTCTGGGCAGAGCCGTCCTCGGGCTGGTGCCGGCCTCTGCTGGCTCCATAAACTTCGAGGGACGGGATATAACGCGTGCCAGCGGCGCAGAACGCCGCAGTCTGGCCAAAGACATCCAAGTCGTTTTCCAGGATCCCTACACCTCCCTCAACCCCGCAATGAGCATCGCCGACATCTTGGCTGAACCGCTCATCGCCCTGGGCAAGAGCCCAAAGCATGCACGAGCGCATATCCGGACACTCCTCGACCAAGTCCAGCTCCCTGAGGACGCGATTCATCGCTTCCCACGCGAGTTTTCCGGCGGCCAACGACAGAGAGTCGCTATCGCCCGTGCTTTGGCGCTGTCCCCCAAACTCATCGTGTGTGACGAGCCCGTCTCGGCACTGGATCTCACTACCCAAGCGCGTGTCCTTGACCTATTTATCGACATCCAACGCGAGACCGGCGTCGCCTACCTGTTCGTCTCTCACGACCTTGCAGTCGTGCGACACATCAGCCACCGGGTCGCGGTCATGTACCGCGGGGAGATCGTTGAAACTGGCCCCGCCGCGAAGGTGACGATGCACCCAGACCACCACTACACGCAACGTCTATTGCTGGCAGCTCCTGTTGCTGACCCGGTCGACCAAGAAGCGCGGAGGGCGGAACGACAACGGTTATCAGCGACCCACAAAGAGCACGATGTCCGGTCCGGCGCCGTCTCCCCGGTGGGCGCCGGCTGACGTGCCCTCATCCCCTGCCCTCCCGCTTTCGGCGCCAGCCACAACAGCCATGGTGGGGGTTGAGCACACTATCAACCAATACCCAGCCGATCCCCAAAGTCTCCAGTTTCCGTCGGCCCTACTTACGAGAGAGCTCCAGAATGACTGATCAAGAATGGACCGCACGCATGATCGCGGCTGATATGGACCGTGACTGTGCACCGCTGCTCCGTCGCTCATTCAGCCTGTCCGAAGACCACGGTCCCCTGACCAAAGCCGAAATCGTCGCCACCGCGCTGGGACTTTGCGAGGTCTTCCTTAACGGCCATATCGTATCGAGCGATGTCCTCACGCCTGGGTGGAGCAGTTACGAGTGGAGGCTTCGTTACGCCCGATGGGACGTTACGAACCTTGTCGAGCCCACCTCCGTGATCGGGATTTCCATCGGGAACGGCTGGCACACCGGCCACCTGGGCTTCACGGGCAAGAAAGCCCTCTACGGAGAACAACGGGCAGCCTTTCTGGAACTGCGCCTCACCTACGCCGACGGCTTCGCGGAAACAGTCGCCACCGATGAGTCTTGGGAGTCCGGACCAAGCCCGATCACGGCGGACGACCTCTACAACGGCCAGAGCATTGACGCGCGCCTCATCGATCCAACGTGGTCCAAGCCGGGACCGGCACCGGAAGGATGGACCGGTGTACGCGTAGTCGACTTCGACCAGAGCCGCCTGACCCCCTACATAGGGCCGCCCGTACGCCGACAGGAAACCATCCAACCGCAACGCATCTGGCAATCTGACTCTGGCGCGACGCTGATCGACTTCGGACAGAATCTCGTGGGCTGGATCAGGCTGCGCGTCCAGGGAACCGTGGGTGACGTCATCACACTCCGACACGCCGAGGTCCTCGAAAACGGTGAGCTAGGAGTCCGTCCACTCCGCCTGGCCCGGGCCACCGACACCTACACCCTCAGCGGTGGGGCCGATACTTTCGAACCAACGTTCACTTTCCATGGCTTCAGATATGCAGAGGTCACCGGCTGGAAAGGTAATCATGATGAACTTGCCTCCGCCGTTCAAGCCGTCGTAATCAGCTCGGACATGAAACGCACTGGATTCTTCTCCTGCTCGGAACCACTTCTGAATCAACTGCACTCCAACATCGTGTGGGGCATGCGAGGAAACTTCCTTGACGTCCCCACGGACTGCCCGCAGCGGAACGAACGCATGGGGTGGACGGGAGACCTCGCCGCGTTTGCCTCCACGGCCGTCTTCCTCTTCGACGTCAACCACTTTCTGCAGGATTGGCTGCTGGACTTGGCAGCAGAACAAAAGAACACGGGAGGCGCCATCCCCATGGTCATACCCGACAATATGAAGTACGAGACCATCCCGGTACCTGAGGGCACGGAGACCACAGACGATCACATTTTCGCTTTATGGAATGACGCAGCATGCTGGGTTCCTTGGGCTTCATGGCAGGCCTACGGCGACGAAGCGGCCTTGAGACAGCAATACCAGTCGATGGCCGAATACGGACGCCGCATCGCCCGGGCAATTTCGGATCGAGGCCTGCTCGAGAGCGGACTCCAGCTTGGCGACTGGCTAGACCCCACGGCACCGCCCGAGGCCCCGATGAACGCCAAAGCTGACCCAAACGTAGTCGCAACAGCCTGCGTATTCCGCTCCGCAAGCATCGCTGCGAAGGCCGCCAGGGTGCTCGGCCGGGCCGATGACGCATCAGAATTCGAAGCCCTCAGCCATCGGATCCGCGCCGCCTTCAACGAGCACTATGTCTCCCGCGGCCGCATCCAAAGTGATGCGCCGACAGTGTACGCGCTGGCCATCGCCTTCGAACTCCTCGACCAGGCGGAGCGCCAGAGAGCCGGAGACCGGCTGGCGGAACTCGTCGCTTCGGCTGGCTATCACATCACCACTGGATTCGCCGGAACGCCTTTTATCACCGGAGCACTTTCTGACACGGGCCACCTAGATTCCGCGTACCGGCTGCTCCTCGAACGGGAATGCCCCTCATGGCTGTACCCGGTCACGATGGGTGCGACTACCATTTGGGAGCGTTGGGACTCCATGCTTCCGGACGGCAGCATCAACCCCGGCGAGATGACGAGTTTCAATCACTATGCCTTCGGAGCTGTCGGCGACTGGATGCACCGGGTCGTCGGAGGTATGTCACCAATCGAAGCAGGATATCGCAAGTTCCTCATCGAGCCACGCCCCGGCGGGAGGATCACGTGGGCCAAGACCGACCTCGCAACTCCGTTTGGTGAGGCATCGGTCCACTGGGAGCTTGATGGAGACAAGCTGGCTGTTCAGGCTACCGTTCCCCCGGGGTGCACGGCCCTTCTGCGGATTCCCGGGTCACCGGAGATGACGCTAAATGAAGGACACCATCAGTTGTTGCATGCGTCCATCGACCTGGCGCCGGCAAGGTGACTTGAACGGTCCCGCAAGGCATGTCCAGGACGTATGCATGACCGTCTGCAACGTTCAAGAACACCGCGATCATATCCTCGAGAATGCGCGTCCTGCGGCGCGATCGATGCTCCATCAGGTCCCAATTCCGCCAAGGGTACCGTGACCCTCACAAGGACATTCCCCGCCTCGCTTGGCGCTCATTTTGTGGGCATATGCAGGATACCCAAATCATGTTTGAAACGTCGTTTGCCTCCCCCTTCCTCTTAGTTCTCTCCGCCGTTGCCATGCCCGCAAGTCGACTCAGCCTGGACCAAGGAACCCGCAGCACTTTGCCTTCTGCAACGCGAAGACCAGGCGGAAAGGCGCAATGACGCGGCCGGCAGCCCCCGCCGCTGTTGCAGTGATCGCGCCGCGCAGCGCAGTTTGGTTACGCTACGGGCCGGAACCGGCCGCCGGTGTGAGGGACTCCACGAGGCTTATTAATGCGGTGCGGACGCCGCCCGCATGGTGGACCGAACTCGAAACGCCAGACGGCAGCACCTTCCTAGGTCCCCATTCCCGTGCACAACGGGCCTGCGGCAAATTGCCGCGTAAGCGGATGACCGCGACGTGCGAGAAGCGCTGCTAGACGTTGTCCATGGCTTCGCAGGGGTTGGCGCCGGGGTGGGCGCGATGAACGTTCTTGGCTAACTGACTAATCAGGACACCAAGGGCCTGGGCGTCCTGCTCTTCAATCCCAGCGAGAAGGTCGGCTTCGGCTGCCGCGACACGTTCCTCGTATGCGGCCAGCAACTGCCGCCCGCTTTCGGTGGCGATGATTTTCCGAGCCCTACGGTCTGATGGGTCGGCGATACGTTCGACGACGCCGGCGTCCACAAGAGTGTCCAGTAAGTAGGTTAGGACGGTCCTATCGATGGCCAGGTGGGATCCGAGGGCCTGCTGGTTCGGCGGATCTTTGTGCACAACGGACGACAGCACCTGGAAGCCGCGGATGCCGGCCGGCATCTGGTCAACAGCAGCCTCGAAGCGGGTCTGGTAGCCGCGCAGCACCATGCCGAGGTGCCAGCCCAGATCTCCTGGAACGGATGCCGTATGTGTGCCGCGATGGGTGGTTGTGCTTTCGGTCATGAACACATCATACCGCCAAACGTGAAGTTGCGCAGATGTTCTGTGAGGAATATAGTCTGTGAAACAACATATATTAATTAGGGAGGACCAGCAGCATGAGCGTTGAGCAGCACCAGCCGGCAGAGGCCCGGACGATTGGAATCCTCGGGGCCGGCCGGGTCGGAACCGCCGTCGCCCGTCAGGCTCTCAAAGCTGGCTACGACGTGAAGATCGCAACCTCAAAGCCGGCGGACGAAATCGCGCTGCTGGTGGAGATCATCACCCCCGGCGCGGTGGCCGTCACGGCCGCCGAAGCGGCGGGGGCGGACATCGTCGTCGTGGCTGTACCTCTGCACAAGTACCGCACGCTCGACCCTGATCTTCTGGCCGGCCGGACTGTCATCGACGCGATGAACCACTGGGCGCCCATCGACGGGGAGATCGACGGCTTCGAGAACGATGACAGGACGAGCAGCGAAATCGTCCGGGCCTACCTGTCCGGCTCAGAAATCGTGAAGACTCTCAATCACATCGGCTACCACGACCTCGAGGAGGATGGCAGGCTGCCGGGTTCCGAAAACCGGCGTGCTCTGGCCCTGGCCGGTGGCAGTGACGATGCGAAGGCCCTCGTGGCGGCCTTCATTGATCGCATTGGCTACGACACGGTGGACGCGGGTCCGCTCGAATCCGGACGGGCCTTCCAGCCCGGCACCGAGATCTTCAACGGCAGCCACTCGGCAACACAGCTCCGGTCAATCCTCGCCGCAGACCGCGAACCCGTCCGGGCCTGAACCCCTGCATTCAACAACCAGAGCACTGCAATCAGGAGAACATAATGGAACTCGGCGCTTACAGTTTCGGCGACACCCCACGCAACCCCGACGGAAGCCTTCGGCCCACCGCCGAGGCCATTAGCAACCTCCTCGAGGCGATGCTCCTGGCCGACCAGACCGGGCTGGATTACTTCGGCGTGGGAGAGCACCACACCCTAGACATGCCTGCATCTTCCCCGGGTGCTGTGATCGCGGCCGCGGCCGCGGCAACGAAGCAGATCAAGCTCGGCAGCGGCGCGAGCATCATCAGCACCGACGACCCGGTACGGGTGTTCCAGCAGTTCGCCACCGCCGATGCCGTCTCCGGGGGTGGCCGGGTGGAAATCACCGCCGGCCGCGGATCCTCCGTGGAGACGTTCCCGCTCTTCGGCTACGATCTGAACGACTACGACCGGCTCTACGCCGAAAAACTCGACCTGCTGATGACCATTAATAACAGCAAAACCGAAAACATCACCTGGTCCGGGACCGTCCGGCCTGATCTTCACGACCTGGCCGTCGTGCCCCGTCCGGTCAACGGTCCCCTGCCCCTCTGGCTCGCGACCGGCGGCAGCGCCCCGTCCTCGGTCCGCGCCGGAAAGCTTGGCCTGCCCATTTCGTACGGCATCCTCGGCGGAGCTCCAGCCAGGTTCGCCCCGCTCGCCGACCTCTACCGGCAGACCGCCGCACAGGCAGGACACACCGGCGAGAACATCAAGGTCTCCGTCGCTGCCCTCGGACTCATCGCCACAACCAAGAAAGAAGCGCTGGAACGCTTCTACCCCGGGTGGTACAACCTCAACATCGAAATGGGAAAGCTCCGAGGCTGGCCCGCACCGGACAAGCGCCAGTTCCTGGCGCAGACGGAGTTCCCCGGCGCATACTACGTCGGCGCCCCGGACGAAATCGCCAAGCGCATCGCCGACCTGCATGGGCACATGGGTCACATGCGCCACTTCCTGCAAATGGACATCGGCGGCCTGCCACAGGAGCACTTCCTCGAATCCCTCACCCTGCTCGCCACCGAGGTCAAACCCCGCGTCGAACGCCTCCTGACCGGCAAGTAGGCGAGGCATTCACGCACGTATCATTCCCCACGTTCTGAACACTAAGGAAGAACCATGAACACCTACGTACTGCCCGACCTCGACTATGACTACGCCGCATTGGAACCCCAGATCTCCGCAAGGATCATGGAACTGCACCACAGCGAGCACCACGCCACCTACGTGGCCGGCGCCAAACGCTTCGACGCCGCCCGCACGAACGCCACCGGCCTCATTCTGCAGGGAACTGCCGCCGGATCACAGGCCTAAGGAAGCTCCATGGAACTCGGCGTCTACAGCTTCGGCGACACCCAGCGCAACCCCGACGGGGGCCTCCGCCCCACCGCGGAGGCCATCCGCAACCTCCACGAAGCCATCGTCCTGGCCGACCAGACCGGACTGGACTACTTCGGCGTCGGCGAGCACCACACCGCGGACATGCCGGCTTCCTCCCCGGGGGCCATGGTCGCCGCCGCCGCAGGCGTGACTAGGCAGATCATCCTCGGCAGTTCCGTGAGCGTACTCAGCACCGACGACCCGGTCCGGGTATTCCAGCAGTTCGCAATAGCTGACGCGGTATCCGGCGGCGGGAGAGTGGAACTCACCGCCGGCCGCGGCTCTTCCGCCGAGTCCTACCCCCTGTTCGGATATGAGCGGCAGGACTACGACCAGCTCTACGCCGAAAAGCTCGACCTGCTGATGACCATCAACAACGCCGACGACGACGCCCGCGTCAGCTGGGCAGGCACAGCCCGGCCCGCGCTGGCTGACCTTGCCGTTGTTCCTCGTCCCGTCCACCGCCGGCTGCCCATCTGGCTGGGAACCGGCGGCAGCGCACCCTCCTCGGCCCGCGCCGGAATGCTGGGCCTGCCCGTCTCCTACGGCATCATCGGCGGCACCCCGTCCAGGTTCGCTCCCCTGGCCAAGCTGTATCGGTCATCCGCCGCCCAGGCCGGGCACAGCGGAGAAAATATCAAGATCTCCGTGGGTGCGTTCGGCCTAATCGCCCCGACCAAGAAGGAAGCGACTGAACGTTTCTACCCCGGATGGCACAACCTCAACATCGAAATGGGCAAGCTGCGCGGCTGGCCTGCCCCGGAGATGAGCCACTTCGATGCACTCGTAGAAGCGCCCCGGGCCTACTACGTCGGCGCCCCCGACGAAATCGCCCAACGCATCGTCGACCTGCACGGCCACCTCGGTCATATGCGGCACTTCCTGCAAATGGACATCGGCGGCGTGCCCCACGAACACCTCCTCGAATCAATCACCCTGCTAGCCACCGAAGTCAAACCACGCGTCGAACGCCTCCTGAAAAACCACTAAGGAAGCCGGCGACAGGGCTGCAAACCGTATTAGGAATGTCAACCAAAGGCGACGGAGCACTCTCAATACGGGAGCTATCCGCTCCGATGGAGATGGGCGTGGAGCTAAGTTTCCGGTTCCGGTACACCCCAACCTGACGTCCTGGGGCGGGTGGAAACCTCGTCAGATTAGGGTCTGAATCTCTTTCATGGACAGCAGCTTGAGGAAACCTTGAATCCAACCTGACACTTCCACCTTCATCGCGACATATGGGTGCTTATCGGCGTGAGGCGACTCGACAGGCTCGTTGCCATGGCTCATAGATCACCTGCGGCTGTTCTCTGGGTAGTGCAGCACCCGGCACTCCCCCGCAGCGTACTCGTCGTGCCGCCGGCAGCCCGCTGGTGCAGTAATCAGGCTTCGACTGCGTCGGCGGGGTCGTGTTCGAGCGCAGCGGTAATTGCGGCCGGGGAGGGTAGGGTTTCCTTTTCGTCGGCCGGGAGCGCTTCGTAGGTGTACGAGGTGACCGTGAGCGGCTGGGCGGATCCGTCGAGTGCGTATCGGACGGTTCGCTCGTTCCGCGACCCGCAGACAAGGATGCCAACGGTGGGCGCCTGTCGCGGTAGGCGCAGCATGTCGTTGACCGCTGCGACGTAGAAGTTCAGCTGCCCCAGGTGTTCAGGCTTGAACTTCCCTGCTTTAAGTTCAACCACAACGTAACGGTCCGAAGGCACGTGATACAGCAGAAGATCGATGAAGAAGTCATCTCCATCAACGTCGAGTGGATACTGCCGGCCGATGAAAGCGAAACCGGGGCCAAACTCGGCCAGTGTTTGAGCCATCCGCAGGGTCATGGCCTCTTCGATAGCGTGTTCTTGGGCTTCTTCGGTAAGGCCCAGAAAATCCAGCACGAGGGGGTCCTTGGCCACAGCCTGTGCCAGATCGGTTCCTTCGCCCGGAAGGCGCGCTTCCAAGTTATTCGGTGCTGCCCCAGTTCGGGTGTGAAGCCCGGTGAGGATCTGGTGTTCAAGAGCGGCAACCGACCAGCCGTGCTGGACCGCCCTGGCGGCGTACCAGCGGCGCAGTTCGTGGTCTTTGAGTTTGTTCAAGAGCGCTACGTTATGGCTCCAGCTCAATTGTCCAGACGGTGTCTGGACAATTGGTTCAGGCCCGTTCCACGCGGCCGCGAACGCGCGCATGTTGTAGACGTTCGTCCGGGAAAATCCCCTCATGTGCGGAAACTCCGCCCTTAAGTCACGTGCAAGCCTGTCTAGGACCTTACTGCCCCAGGATTCGTTCGCCTGCCGTTCCAGGATCGTCCGTCCGATGTTCCAATACAGCTCGATCATCGCACTGTTGACCACCTGCTGGGCCCTGAGTTTCGCGTCCCGCACCAGACCTTTGAGGGTCGTGAGGGCGGCTACATAATCTTCGGGTAGGTCCGGCTCGATCTGGTTCATGAATCCACCCTAGCGGCCACCACTGACGCTCAAAATTTCAATTGTCCAGACAGTGTCTGGACAATTGCCTTTCGGTCGGGCAAGAGACACTACTCGCAAAGACTCTCTTGCGGATGATCGGCATTACGACTCCGCTAGAGACCCACCGCTGCGTTGGTCATGCCGCTTGCCGGGCCTGCCCGTCTAGTCAAGCCAGCCTACAGGCGCGGTCCGCGGGGGCCTTGTTCCGGACCGGTGCCCGGACCTGGCTGGTCGCGGCTGCGACGTTCTTCGGCGGCTTTCGCGTCTGCTTGTTCCTGGCGGAGGTTTTCGACCGCGGATGGGGTGCCGTTTGGCTGCGCTGCGCGCCGGACGGCGGCGAGTTTCTCGGCAAAGTCCGGGCCGGTCTTCTTCGCTTGTTCTTTCTCCTGTTCGCGGCGGGCCTTGAGCTGGTCAAGGGCTTCCTGGACTGCTTCCGCGCTTTGGGTCTCGGACTGTCCGCCGGGCCGGTCTGCCCGGTTCTGGCGGACCTTGCGGGCTAGTTCGGCCAGTCGTTCGGCACGTTCCTGTGCCGGGCTCAGCTGCGCTTCCGCGCCACGGGCCTGCTGCAGGTGATCCACGACTTCTTCTGCCGGTGTCGGGGTCTCCTTAACGGCGGCCTCCACGTGGGCGGCTTCGGCCATCAGGGATGCGTCTGCTGCGGACAGGGGATCCTTGGCGGTCTGGGCCGTGTATTTGTGCATGGCGGTGACTCGGGCGGTCAGTTCTGACCCGAGGCCCTTGTGTTGGTGGTCCTTGGGCACGGGGGCAGATTCGCTGGCCGGGATCCGGTAGATGTCCCGGTAGGTGGAGATTTCCACGGCGAGGGTCCGCCACTGGTCCTGCCGCGCAGGGTCGGACGGCACCGGTCCAAGGGCAACTGCCCAGGTTGGAGGTTGGGCCGCGAGCTGGGCACCGAGCCGGGTGACTTCGGTGGACATGGTCTCCCGGCGCTGGCTAAGTTCCTTCCGCCACAGGGCCGGGGTGTCT
The DNA here is from genome assembly GCF_058744955.1 of Paenarthrobacter sp. E2MeOHC11. Taxonomy (NCBI): domain Bacteria; kingdom Bacillati; phylum Actinomycetota; class Actinomycetes; order Micrococcales; family Micrococcaceae; genus Paenarthrobacter; species Paenarthrobacter sp. E2MeOHC11. Next base: position 69,643 of record NZ_CP196674.1, read on the forward strand.
TCGTGGTTTGCGACGTCCGCTGGTGCCATCCATGCCGGCAACCGGTCAACTGCAGCTTGCGGGCTGACGGGCGCGGGCAGTTGACGGCGTAGTTCGATTTCGGCGCGGATCCTGCGGTGGACCTGCGCGGCTGCTTGCACCTTGGGCGCCGTCTCGTCCCGGCGGTAGTTGGTCAGCGCGCCGCGTTCGTAGGTTTCGTCGGCGCGGGCTTCGGGGTTCATCAGTTGACGGAGGGATTGTTCCTTGTGCAGGGATGCTGCCAGCCATTGTGCTTTCCGCGTGGCCGCGGGGTTGTTGACGGTCGTGTCCGTGCGTCCTTGCTCCTGTGCGGTGCGCAGGCGTGTGGCCAGGTCATCGTCGCTGAGGTGGCCGTGCAGGCGCCGCTGCCACGGCGTGTTTTTCCGTTCGGCCATCCAGTTACGGACGAGGTCTTTCCGGTCCGGAGTTTCAGCACCTGGTGTGCGCGCTGCTTCTGCCTTGGCGCGCATCAGCTGACCAACTGCGCGACGGTCGAGCCGTTCGAGCGCCTCGTCAGTGATTGATTCCAGGGGACGGCGGCCGGGATCTGCCGCGCGTGAACGCCACCGGTCAAGGCGGTCCTCAACCCGCCATGCAAGAACCGCGGTGGGATCCTCGGCCGCGCCGAAGTCTTCCTCGTTCACGCTGTCTTTGAGCAAGGTGACGAGGTTGAAACCTTCGTTCTCGGCCGCGCGCAGGTGCGTGGAGACTGCTCCCCAGGCAGTGGACTTCGTGAACGTCCCTGCCACGCCTTCGCCAAGTTCGCGGCGGGCGATGTTCGCCATGCGCAGTTCGTTGGCTTGGACGTCAATGTCTCTGTACTGCTCGGACATTTCCGGCAGCGATCGGGCTTGGGCGCGGGCGGCGTCCATCTGTTCGTGCGCGGTCAGGTTCCCGTCATGGTTGGCGGCCACCGCACTCAGTACGTCCTCCATGGTTTCTCCCTCAGCAACAATGCCGTAGAGCTTGTTGGAAAAACGGCCGCGGGAAGCGGCGACATAGGCCAGCGCGCGGGACAGTCCAGAGCTGATCAGGGCGTGCACGGTGTCGCACGTGACTCCCTGGGTGCGGTGGATGGTTGCCGCGTATCCGAGCATCGTTTTCCCGCGCACGTAGTCGGCCGGGAGAGTGACAGTGCCTTGGTGGCTGCCGTGGCGGACGGTCAAGGACCCGTCCTCGTGGGCACCGAGAACATTCCACACGTCGTTGTTTTTGACGAAGTCCTTGCCCCTGTTGGTGGACAGGCGACGGTTGTTCTCACGGGTGACGATGATGTCCCCGGCGCGGGCGGTCAGCCCGTCACGGAGCATGGCTGCCGGGGTCGTGGAATCCAGTTCTCCGGTGGCGATCCGGTACGCCTGGGCACGGGCGTTCAAGTCCGTGACGGTGGCATTGTCGAACGCCATCATGATGGAATGTTTGCCGGCGTTGGTGTCTTTCTGCCACGCCTCGAACACCTGGGACGTCATGGTCTCGGCGTCGCCACCGACAACGCGGCGGTTCTCCCGGTAGAAGGTCCACGGGTCATCGACCCCGTTGAGCGGAGGTTCGCGGAGGGCCAGAGTGGCTTCCGCTTCTGCCTCGTTCGGGGTGCCGTCAGCGTTCCTGAACCGGTGCAGGTCTTCCAGATGCACGGCCCCGACGGTGTTCTTCAATAGCCGCAGCGCGCCGCCTGATCCCACCGCTGAAAGCTGCTGATCATCACCGAGTGCGCGCACGACAGCGCCGTGCTGTTCTGCAATGGTCACTGCCGAGGCGAACAACTCCGTACCCACCATCCCGGCCTCGTCAATGATGATGACGTCACCGGGCTGGGGTGTGGTCTTCTCGTCATTCGCCCCTGTTGTGTGGGCGAGAACGAAGGAGTCGATGGTGGTCGCCGTGGCTCCCAGTTCGGTTCCCATCACGGCAGCGGCCACGGCGGTGGGGGCCAGACCGAAGACCCGCCCGCCGGCTTCCCGGATGGTGTCAGCGGCAAGCTTCAGTGCTGTGGTTTTGCCCGCACCGGCCGGTCCGACGCCGACGAGCAGCAGCCGGTCGCTGCAAGCAAACTCTCTGGCCATGCGCAGCTGCCCGGCGTCGAAGGTCTTATCCTGGCGTGCCAACGCGGCGTCGAAGGAATCGACTGTCGCGGCGGGAATGACACTGCTCTGTGCGGCGGTCAGCAGCCGGTCTTCGCTGTGGAGGATCCCTGCTGATGTGTACAGGGTGGAGTGCGGTTTTCCGTACTTCGAAGCACCGTTGGACAAGCGCAGTGCGTCGATTTCAGGGGTAGGCGTTTCGGGTGTGATGCGCAGTGAAAACTGGTCAGTTGCGCGTGCCACGACTTGTTCCAGCAGCGCCGCGGGGATAGGCATCTCACCGAGCCGGGAACCCAGCCGTCTGGTTGCTTCGGCCCTGATGTGGTGCTCTCCCCAGACACCTCGGCTGCGTTCCAGACGTTCGATGACGCCCTGCGCTTCGACGGCGGGATCAAGCTCGTCAGCGTGGGCAACCATCCACAAAGGCTGGTCCTTCTCGGCCTGTTCACGCGCGTCATGCCGATGTTCGCGTGCGTTCTCGACGGCGGCCGGGCCGGTAACAACGCCCGGCAGCGCCCCTAATTCGGTCGTCCATTCATCAACCAGAACGGACAGTTGTCGGGCATCCTTCTTCGCCGGACGGGTGTCCAGAGTTGCCTGCTGGGCGAGGGCGATCAGTTGCTTCTTGTTGGGTGCGTAGCCGTGCTTTTCAATGAACTCTTTCGTCAGTTCATCAATCACGGGCTTGATGCCTTCCCGCCGTGACGAGGCAGCTTCGATGGCTGCAACATTGACGCCGGCGATCTCAATGACCGGACGGTCGCCGTTGACTTTGCGTTCGGTCAGACCGACACCCAGGCGGGCGCAGATCTTCTCCATGACGAGCCGGTTGTACATTTCCGAGGCAGCCACATTGAACTGGTACAGCAGCCGTCCGTCGAGGCTGGACCACTTACCATCCGCACCAAGAACCTTGTTGGAAACCACGATGTGATCGTGCAGCTGAGGATCCCCGTTACGGGAATCGTAGTGACGGAACTTGGTATAGATCAGGCCACCGTCCACATCCTCCTGGCGGACGCCGTTACGTCCTCTACGGGTAAACGTGGCTTCCTTTTCGAGGTAGCCCATGGTTTCTTCGATGGCCTCATTGTGGGCCGCTTCGATCTGCTTACGGGCCTCGTCTCCGCCAATGGCCCACAGGACGGACGCTGATTTTGCTGGAGCAAATACAAGGTCGTATCCGGCGACGGTCTGGGTCGCTGGCTTGGTTTGGGCCGTGATGAACCTGCCCAACTCTTCCTTGTCGGAAGGGTTTCTTCCGTTGAGCTCCCGGAAGTATTTGGCCCCTTCTTTCGTGCGGATCAGGCGCCGGTTGTCCGCATCAGGTTCGCGGTGATTCATGCGCTTGTAGTCACCGGTGGCGCGGCTGATCCGCGCCTGAAGCTCACTGTCCTTCTGATTGGCCTGACGGTACTTCTGGCCCAGGGAGACATCCGCTTTGGGGTCTTCCTTCAGCATTTCCGCGGCGTTAGGGTGCAAACCATTTCCGAAAAGTGCCGCCATTTGGGTTTCGGTGACTTCCCCGGAGACCCCCAGATGGTGCACACCGGCCCCGCGCCATTGTCCCGGCGGGTTGCCGTCCACGGTGTAGTAATCACCCAGTTCGCGGCCCTTCGCGCGCAGCTCATCACCGCTGGCGACTTCACGTGTGTAGTACGTGTATCCGTCGCCGGCACTGAGCTTGTGCACGGTCATCACGGTCCCCAGCATACCCGCGAAACGGCCCCACCTATCGATGATGCATGAGGTGTGACAGATATTGCTCTTTTTGGTCTGTGGAATTGGCTGATGGTCGCTTGCGAGCGGGGCTCAATGAAACGGAACGAAAAGGGTAAGATCGGGCCATCAAGATTTTGATGCGGTTCTGCACATGAGAATGGGCGGTGGGTAACACGCTTTTCGTTATCCACCGTTCGTTTCGATTGTGTAGAACCGCTGCCCGGGTTATCCACAGGTGGGCAGCGGAGAGAGCGGACTTTCTCTCGGAGGGTCCACGTGTGGGAAAGCCGGGCACGGCCAGCCCGAGCGCAAGCGAGGACCTTTGCGGCGCGAGCCGCACGCTTGGAACTGGTGCCGCGCTAGCCGTTAGGTTTGTACACGGACAGTCCAAAGGGGAGGGACCCACACCATGGCAACACCACGTAAGTCTGCACTGCAATTGGCGGCCCGCGAGAAGGCAATGGCCAAGGCCAGAGAGCTGACCGAGCGGCACGAGAAGCTGATCGAGATGGCGGCCGAGTTCTTCCAACAACAGGAGCAAGCTGAACTCGTGCGCACCGAGGCGAGGAAGAAGGCTGATGCTCTTCTGGCCAAGGCCGAGGCTGACGCCCACAACGCCGTCCGCAGTGCCGCGACGACGCTTCGCGCCATGCTCGATTCCGGCGAGCCCAAGTCCTCCGTGGCTGCACGGCTGGGACTGAGCGGAGCTGAGCTGAAGCGCATGCTCGATCTCAGCTCTGACGAGGAACCTGCTTCCGCCGGAAGCGGGAAGTCAGACGATCACGACTCGTCCCAGCCCAACACCCAGGACGTCGCCGCCTGACCACCAACAGCAAGGAAACGCCGAAGCCCCCCCGACACATGTGCCGGGGGGCTTCTCTTGTCAGAAGAGCGTTGGTGCGTCTGGATCCGCTCCGGAGAGCAGCGCACGGATAAGTTCCTCACGTGCCCATCCATGCGCGCGGACTTCGTCTCGTAGCGCCCTGGATTGCTCCGCGAACTGTCTGCGCGCAAGACCTCGCCACCGGAATCCAGTACCATTCGTGTCACGGCCCTTGGCCTGACGATCGAGCATGTTTGCCCTGGCATCCCCGACACTTAGGTGCGTGTCCGAACCGGTGGTTGCCCGCACGCAGAGCGGAATGTCGCAGTGGTGCATCAGAGGCCCGAAACCGTCTAGGTCGGCACCGAAGGCCAAGTGGAAAGCGAAGCGGTGGGGGCGGACAGCCTGAGTCCGTCCGGCGCTGTTCAGGGTGAAGCGTCCGTAGCCATCGTCGGCAACGGCCCGGCTCCAGAGCCAGCAATCATTCTCCCGCGGTCCCTTGATCACCTTGGACCAGAAGCGCGCGGCATCCCGTGATGGGTTCACGGCCGGGCTACCATCGACGCCAGCGGCGTTCGAGCCGGTTCGCGGCAAAGAAAGAGGCAACCATGAACACAGCCGGCGGCACAGCCTGGAGCAGACTCTGACCAAGCCAGGCCACCACGGCGGTGATCAACGCGATGACGCCGGCGGCCTTGCAGAGAAAGATGAGGATGCCTTGGCCGGGGCGGCCACCGGGTGAGTGAGTGCGTAGATGATCCAGCCGCCCAGGGCGACAACAGCGAACGCTGCGAAGAAGATCAGAACGACGGCCATGGTGTTCCCCTAACGATGGGCTGATGCGTGGTCGGCGGGTTCAGCAGCTCCATCGGCCCGCCCTGCTGTCCTTGGCTTGGTCGGCGGCCGCGGTGAAGTCCTCGCTGTACGCGAAGGGCTTGCCGTAGCCGGTAGCTTCGGCGTGGCCCTGTTCAAGGATCGAGAGGTTGGCCAGGGCGCCGTCAGCGGTCCAGACGTAGGCAAGCAGCCGGTCGTACTTGTCCCGCACCCCTTGGCCGGGATCCGCGGAGAGAAACACTTGGCTCCCGTCCAGGAGTGAGTGCAGGTAGGTGGACGCTTCCGGTCCGCCGCATTCGACGGGCGCGTCGTCTTTGACGCTTTCCGGGGCGTTGATGCCAACGAGTCTGACGCGGGTGCTGGTGCCGTTGCAGCTGATCCGGATCGTGTCACCATCGACCACACTCTCCACGGTGTAGGGGCCGCTGCCGGTGTCCTGTAGTGCCGGCGGCCGCGCGGCCGTCCCCGTCGCGCTACAGGGCACTTCATGCAGCGGTGCCGGGCCGCCGGCAGGAACAGTCTGCGGTCCGCCCTGCGGCGTGCAACCGACCAGGGCAAAGATGGCCAGGACACTTCCGAGCATTAGCCGGCCCTTGTGCTGGGTGATGGTCACGGGTGGTCCTCTCTTGCCGCTGTTTCCGTCGGGGTAGGTCGTCCCGGCGGGTGGCCAGATGTGGTGCGCCAGTTGTGCCTGGACTTGAGTTGTTCACGAACCAGGGTGCGCAGAGTGTCAGTATCGAGGTGGCCGGCCAGGCGTGTCATGAGGACGTGGTTTGGTTTGGAGCGGAAACCTTTGTCGATGCCGTGTGCGGTCAGTGCGTTAAGCAGTTCCTCACGCCACAGCAGCGTGGTCAGGAACCTGGGATCGATGGATGGGTTGGGCTGCTGTTCTCGCAGGGGTGTCAGCTCGATTCCGCCGCCGCGAACTTGTGCAGTTATCACTCCCCACCAAGGGGGCAGCAAAGGAACGGCATGGGAAAGATGTTTGTCTGCGATGACCAAGCTCATGTGGTCAAGGACTTTGGAGTAGACCTCTACCTGTTTAGGGAGTCGGCGCAGAGTGTCATGCGCGCTCTTTATTTCGTAGCCGGAAAACGATCCGTTGAGCACAGCGACGTCTACGCGGACTTCTCCGGCAAGACTTAGCTCATCGATGACCATCGTCGGGGTGCGCATCTCCCGATGCTGGTGCGTCAAGGTCGCATGCAATACTTCCCGAATGTCTTGATCCCGCGTGGAGCAAGATTCGTTCATCAGTTGTCCTCCCTCGCTGCTGTTTCAGCTCGGGTACGCCTGCCTGGGCGAAGCTCTCCGGCTTCAACTCCCTCCCATTTCCGGCCGTCGTTGTACTTGCGCTGCAACCTGCGAAGTTCCCGGCGTGCAGCTGCTTCAACGAAGTCCGAAATGGACACATACCCTTCGAGCTTCCCGACGGCTTGAACTGCCGCGCGGATCTGCCGCAAGTCCTCTTCAGTGAAGTAGGGCCCCTTCTTTTCGCTCGCTTTCATTGTTCTCCGGAGCCGAACATGCGCCGCTCCGATGCCGCGCCTATTCGTCTGGCAACAGCCAAAGCCCTGCCGGAGTCCTCATGCCGAGGGTCCGTCCCGGCCATCAGCTGCTCGGCGTAGCCTTTGGCGTAATCCAGGTCGAGTTTCGGCCAGCCGTCCAGTTCCTCGTCGGTGGCCTTTTCTGCTGAGTTGAACAGCTTCCTTGGACTTGGCATGTGTGGATCCTTTGTTTGATGGGCGAGGTAGCGCCGGGGTCAGCGTAGCGCCCCGACAGCCGGTGGTTTAGAACGGGGGTTCGGAGTCGGGCCCGTTGCCCCAGGAACCGGCGTTGGCTGATGTGTTCGCGGCCCATGGGTCGTCTTGCTGGATCGGCTGCCCGGTGGGCTGGTTGCCGAAACCACCCGCGTTGCCGGCGCCCTGGTTGTTGTTGCGCTGGGCGCGGTTTACTTTCGCATTCGCATACCGAAGCGAGGGTCCCACCTCGTCAATTTCAAGCTCTATGACGGTGCGCTTTTCGCCCTCTTTGGTTTCGTAGGACCGGGACTTGAGCCGACCCGAGGCGATGACGCGCATGCCCTTGGTCAGGGACTCGGCGACGTTCTCAGCTGCTTCCCGCCACACACTGGCGCGGAGGAAAAGCGTCTCCCCGTCCTTCCACTCATTAGACTGGCGGTCGAAGGTCCTGGGCGTCGAGGCGATGGTGAAGTTCGCTACCGCGGATCCCGACGGGGTGAACCGCAGTTCGGGGTCGTTGGTGAGGTTTCCGATGACAGTAATAGTGGTTTCGCCGGCCATGATGGTTCCTTTTCCTCGTGCGCTGGTGGTGTTCTCGGTGTCTGTGCTGGTTTCGTTCTGAGGTTCGGTCCCACCCGGTTGGTCGTGGGTGAGGTCGTTGGGTTGGTGCTGGTCCGCGGTGTGTTCGTCCCAGAGGCCGCCGGCCCCGATGGGGGCCCTGCTGATCGCGGCAAGGTAGCGGTCATTGTCGACGCTGTAGGGGATGCCGTAGTAGCCGGCGAAGGGTTCTTCCTTGGCGTCGGGGTAGATCCTGCCGCTGGGGTTGGTTTCCCGGAACAGGTCCACTTCCAACGGGATCCGTGGGCTGATCTTGAACCCCTCCACGGGGTGCGGGGTGGTCACTGTTATCACGCTGCCTTGTGGTTCATGGCGGCTTGGACGAGCTTGTCGCGGCGGAGGCCGGACCAGTGGTCCTGGTCATCGGAGTTGTTCACGATGACGGGCGCCTGGGAGTAGCCGAGCTCTGCGGTGATGTATTCCAGCGCTGCCGGCACTTCGGTAATGTCCACGGGCGTATAGGTGATGCCTTTGGAGTCGAAATACTCCATGGTGCGGTCGCAGTTCGGGCAACCGGGCTTGGTGTAAACCGTGTAATCGGTGATTGAGGAAGTCATTTTCAGTCCTGCGTTTCGTATCAGTTCGGTTAGGTTCGTCTGGCTGACTTACTACCTCTAGTCTAGCTTTTATCCGATTGAATAAAAAGCATTTTACCCCGAATTCTAGGCTCTTTCTTTCCAATTTTGGTAGGTGAGATGCACCGCCAAGGCAGCTTGACAACAGGTATTGTCTTCTTGTTTGACAACAGCTATTGTCTTTGGAGGGGCTGATTGTCCCGGTGGTCACGAGTAGGGGGATTCATCATGTCCGAGCTGGAACAGTACCCGGTTGCGAAAGTGGGCGATCCAGTCCAGGACTGGGATGAGCGGTGGCGTTCGTCGGCCATTCCGGAGGAGGACAAGCCGCTGTGGCGGGATCTCATTTACTGGTCCCAGTCACCGGTGCTGGCGGAGCGTCTTGCTGTGCATGGATGGAAGCCGGAAGACCTGGCTGCCGCGGTGCAGGATCCGTATTACCTCCTGAAGCTGGAACGGAGGCTGGGCAACGATCCAGAGTTGAGGCGAAACAGCGACACTGTTGAAGAGGCGAGGCTCTTGGTACTGGCAGACGTGGTGAGTCGGGTCATCGAACACCGTTTAGGCCTTGCGTTACAGATCCGGCGCAACGCCATGTCCTCGCTTGCGGAGCCCAGGAACAACGAGGGCCTGTCACCGGCCAAAGGGTGGACCTTTGATCGGATAGGCGAATTGGTGGGCCTGACCAAACAACGCGTCCGGGCGATCGTGCGAGGTCGTGGCGGATACTAGCAACTCGGAACATCCTACGGTTGGCGGGTTCGGGGTTGCGGGTAGTAGTCCGGCGGAACTCCCCCGGCTTCTTTAGCAGCTGCCCTGTGCGTTGGGTTCTTGTGCCCGCATCAGGTGATCCCGCTTGTCCCGATGTGTGGTCCCGGCTGAAAAGAACTGTTCCCCAGCGGGCGGCGGGTCGGCGGCGGTTGTCTTGGCCCATGGGGAAGGTACCGGTTTTGGGGTTTAAACAAAGCAGGACCGGCGCGGGCCGGTCCTGCTTTGTTCCTCTCGGCAAAAAGGAAATCTGTGGTTCAGTCTATAAGACTGAAGTCTTGTGCGTCAGCGCGTGGTTCGTGGGTGTGTTGCGCGGTAGCGGCGCAGGAGAAGGTAGGTGACCAGGGCGAGGATGACTCCGATGGCTGCGCCGATGATCAGCCCGGTAATGCTCAGCAGGATCAGGGGCAGGGAGATGGCGGTGACGAAGCCGACGTCGAACGGAAGGGCGTCGGAATCGATGTCCTCCATTCTGGAGTGGGCGATCCCCCATTGGATAAATAGGTAGATCATGGCGACAATCCCGAAGATTGCTGCCCCGATGATCCAGTGCTCCAGGACCTCACTCAGGCCAGGAAACATCTCAGCAAGATAGATTCCCGGGGGTGTCTGAGCGTTCATGGTGGCTCCAATCTGTATTGCCATGGGATGAGCGTAGCGCTGGACTCCGACAAACTCCGGTGGTGAGTCGTGGAGTAGCCGGGTCCCTGGCGGGCCGCGGCATCTTGGTGGGCGTGTGCCTGGTGGCGTTGAATGGCGGTCCGTCGCTGGTGATTGGCTGTTGTGGTTCGCCCTGGCGGCGGACCGCCCGACGTGTGGGAGGTTCCCGGCCCTGTCGTGGTGAGTGGCCGGGGGCCTTGCCGGGCGGTGGGGGGTTCCGCCCGGCAAGGGGTTCTTAGGCCGCTTCTTCTTCGGCTGGTTTGCCGCTGTCGATGATGATCTGCTCAACCTCGCTCGGGGTGTAGCCCCATGTGACGAGCTGGTTCAGGTAGTCCCGGTGGGCTTGTCCCGGGGACCGCCATGAGTCCTTGGCGATGGTGCTCTCATATCCGGCGCAAACGAGCGCGATCAGGGAGAACTCGGGCCGGGTTGGGGACTTGGCCACGTGGTCTTTCAGAGGGTTCCATGCCCATGACTTCTGCCCGTCGATCTTTGCGCTGACCATTACGGCAGCTACTTCTCCGTCGTAGCTCCGGGCGACTTCGGTGTGGTGGGTTACGGCGTGGACGGTGAAGTACTGCCAGCCCTTCGGTGCCTGCTTCTTTGCCAGCAGGGTTTTGACGAATTCCCGGCGCACTGTGGTGGCCGATTCCATGGCCTTGTTGTTGGCGATCAAGGTTTTCCGTTCGGCCTTCTGTTCCTCGGTCATCGGGCCTTTATTGGCTGCTGAGGAGCTGAACCGGTCCCTGAAGCCCAGTTCTTTCCATCCCACGATTACCGGCACTGTGGTGCATTCGCCGTTGTGGTTTTGCGTGATGTAGACGGCGTTGCCGTCTTCCTCGGTGGCCGGTTCCCCGTCTGCCCGGTTCAGATAGCTGACACGTTCGGTCTGGTTATCGTTGTAGCTGGGCTTTTCAACGATGGTGGTTCCGGCCGCTTCAAGCTCGGCGGTGAACGCTGCGAGGGCGGTGGCTGCTGCGCGGTCGTCGCGGAGTTGCTGGGCTATGTGGAACAGCTGCTCGGGTTCGTCCTGGATGACCGATTCCAACTCGGCTGTGGCTTCCTCGTCTCCTTCAAACTCCGCGAGGATCAGCGCTTCGTCGATTGTGCGGCCTTTGGACAGGGCGGCCGTTCCGGCCTCGGATGATTTGGCTTTCAGCGCGCCTTCGACGGCGGGTTTGGGCCGTTTGGTCTTCGTGGCGATCTCGGCGGCTGAGATTCCCAGAAGAGACAGTTGGTGGTAGCCGTCGGCTTCGTCCCCTTGGGTCATCGCTGCGCGGTGGATGTTCTCCACAATCTGCGAGACGATCCGCTCTGCTTCTTCCGGCGACTCGATGATCATCACGGGGATGCTGTCTCGGCCTGCTTCCACGGCTCCGAGCGTCCGGCGCTGTCCCATCAGCACGTGCACGGTGCCGTCGTCCTTGCGGTGGGCGATCACTGGCTCCATGACGCCGTGTTCTTTGATGCTGGCAACAAAGTCAGCGGTCAGGGCGGCGTCTTTCCGGACGTTGATGTCAAGGGTCAAGGTGGTGGGGTCGATCATTTCCAGCGTGGGCGCTGCGTTCATGGTGTTGCTCCTTCTTTTGCCGAGAAAGGTGGTGGGTGGGGCGGCTTAGGTGACCGGCCAGCTCCCCTCTCCCCCCGTTGTTTTTTGGCTGCTGGCGAAGCTTGCGGAGCTGTGGCCGACGGAGGCCTGTCTACCCTTGGGCAAGGTGTGGGAAATTCCCGGAGGAAATAAGCGACGCAGGAGCGCCGGAGGGACATTTCCTGCACCGCAGGCCCCGGAGCTTGCGGAGGGGCTAGACGGGGTGGAGCGGACACATAGAATCCGAAGGACAGCAGCCAGAAAACGTCGTAGACACAACAGGGCCGGGCACGGCGGAGCTCTGCGACGTCGGGACCGGGCCCAACAGCCGGCCACGGAGCGAAGCGGAGAGGCCGCCCAAAGGGGTGCGAGCCCCGCGAGCATGCACCTCCCCTGGCCAACGCTGATCCGCCCAGGTCAATCCCGGCTTGGGCTTGCCGCACGCACCAGGTGATTGGTGCCGGCCCCGTCGCGGGAACGGCGGTCCGCCGCCGGCAACCACCCACCCAGGCCGGCCACCTGCGGCGGACCGCCCGCCCTTGCGAGGCGAACGGCCTACCCCGCTTACGTGGCGCTGTCGATCGCGCGGGTGTTGAACCGGCGGAAGTTGGCGGCGATTTCTTGGGCGATATCGGCTATCGGTGTGCCCGGCGTGATGGCCTTCTCTTCGTCGGCGGCGAACGCCACCGGTTCGCCGTCGTCGTCATAGCGGTCCGGACCGTAGTAGAGCTCGGCCGTGGTGAACGTGGATGCCAAGGGGTCCTTCCAGCTGAATGATCCGGGGCCAACCGTGAATGTGTGGCAGCCTGCGCTCTGAAGGAAAAAGGTGGCGGTACCTCCGCCGGTTTGGTCGACGTGAAGTTCCAGGCCTTCGGCTTTCATCGCGTCCACCAGTTCACGCGCGGGAAACCATACGATCTCTTCGGCGTCCTGTCGACTTTCGGGGCTTTCAGTCATGATCGTTCTTCCTTTACGAATGGGGTGGCGGCCGGGACGGTCGTCCCGGCCACCGGTGGGTTTAGCTGGCGAGTAGTTCGGCCAGTTCTGCGGCATCGGAAACCAGGGCCGCCGTGCCTTCTTTCAGGAGCCTGTGGCAGCCTGCCGAGTTCGCGCTGTGCACGCTTCCGGGTACTGCCGCCACATGGCGGGCAATGGTTTCGGCGTGGTGCGCGGCGTTCAGCGCGCCGGAACGCCACCGGGCTTCGACAACACAGGTGACCCCGGCTAGGGCGGCGATGATGCGGTTCCGCTGCAAAAAGCGGCGACGCGTAGGCGCGTTTCCCGGGGGCTGCTCTGAGACGACCAGACCGTTCGCCCTGATCGCGGCCGCGAGGTCGGCGTTGCCGGACGGGTAAACCCGGTCAAGGCCTCCGGCTGCAACCGCGATGGTCGCCGGTCCGGTGCCGGTAAAGCCAGCAAGCGCACCACGGTGGGCGTGCGCGTCGATGCCGTAGGCCAGGCCGGAGACAATGCAGATTCCACGCTGGGCCAATCCATGGGCCATCTCACCGGTGACAGCTGCGCCGTAGCTGGTGGAATCGCGGGAACCGGTCAACGCTGCCGCGCGCTGTACCGCGGGGATCCCCTGGGTGATGTTCCCGACGTACCAGAGCCCATACGGGGCATCCGGCAGATCGTCGAGGCCGACGGGCCAGTGTTCGTCACCGGGGATCAGGAAACCTCCGCCCAGTCGTTCAATGGTGGCAAGATCCCTTTCTGCGTCCACGTCAGGGATCCGCTGCGCCCAGCGGCGCAGCCCTTCGTTCAATTCCTCTTCGCCGATGTGGCGAAGAGTGTGGGGCGATTGCTCCCCGGTGGCTACTCTCAGGGCCGCGTAGGCGCCCAAGGCGTGGACAAGCGCCCGGCCAGTGGAGTCCTGGGAATCGAAAAGACGAGTCAGGGCGGCGCGTGCAATGCGGTCGTTCATCGTGTTGCTCCTTCTTTTGCCGAGAAAGGTGGTGGGTGGGGCGGCTTAGGTGACCGGCCAGCTCCCCTCTCCCCCCGTTGTTTTTTGGCTGCTGGCGAAGCTTGCGGAGCTGTGGCCGACGGAGGCCTGTCTACCCTTGGGCAAGGTGTGGGAAATTCCCGGAGGAAATAAGCGACGCAGGAGCGCCGGAGGGACATTTCCTGCACCGCAGGCCCCGGAGCTTGCGGAGGGGCTAGACGGGGTGGAGCGGACACATAGAATCCGAAGGACAGCAGCCAGAAAACGTCGTAGACACAACAGGGCCGGGCACGGCGGAGCTCTGCGACGTCGGGACCGGGCCCAACAGCCGGCCACGGAGCGAAGCGGAGAGGCCGCCCAAAGGGGTGCGAGCCCCGCGAGCATGCATCTGAGTCAGCAACACGGGCCACCGTCCCCCACCGCTTTGAAATTCGGCCTTACGTTCACCAAACCAAGTCGATCTAAAGCGAAGGACGCTGCCATGAATACTGAAAGCATCAGGTTGGAACTCTCCCGGATGACCGCGAGGGTTGAAGCGTTGGAGGACCAGCCGCTGTCCCAAATCGTTGCGGCGGCCAGGAGCGAGGCCAAGGTGATCAACCTGAGGATGGCCGAGTCCACGTTGGAGGCCTGGGCCCGTGCCGTTTACTACGGCATTAGGTTCCGGTTCCATCTCCGCTGAGTGCGACTGTGCCTGTAAGGGCAGAAGAGCCGGCTCCCTGGTGGGGCCGGCTCTTCGTTGTTCCTCGGCAAAAAGGAAATCTGTAGTGCAGCGTCGTTGCTGCGGTGGTGCTAGAAGTCGTGGTGTTCCTGGGGGTGGGTGAAGTCCACCGCACCCAATGATTCATTGGCGGTGAGCAGCTGCAGCTCGATGACGTCTTCGAGGAAGCTCGCCCCTGGTGTTGGTTTGTCGTCCTCGGTCAGGATGTATTCGGTTCCCATGCTGGATCTCCTGGTGCAGTGTTCTCGTTGGAATCACTGTAGCCGTGGATCCTTTGCGTTGACTGGGTTGCCGCTGCGCCCGCGCCAGCGTTAAGGCGGCCGGGGGAGCGCCAGCGGAGGAGGCCGCCCCGCTACCTGAGAGGCCGGGCAGGACCGTTGCTGATCCTGCCCGGCCGAACCGGTTAGCTGGTGGGGCGCTTGTAGGCGGTTTCTTGGTTCTTGGCGACTTCTGCGATGTAGACACTGCTGATCAGGTCGTACAGCTGTTCCGCGAACTGGTAGCCGTGCACGTCCTCGACAGCCAGTTTCAGGTAACGCGCGGCGTGCTTTCCCGAGCCTTTGAGCCATTGCAGCCATCCCATGAGGGTCAGCATGGGTGCGCGCTGGCCCTCGGGGACGGCCTTCATCAGTTCGAAGGCAATGGTTTCGGCGTGATCCACGCGCTTCCAGTCCGGGCGTCCGTTGAACTTGCCCAAAATGATGTCAATGACGACGCCGTTGTTCGTGGTGATGATGTCTGCCATAAGGAAGTCCCTGATGTACTTGTCTTGGAACCATGCCGCCAGCTTCCGCGCGGTCTCATGGTCCGGCATTCCGGGGGTCTCCAGCGCAGCGCCCCATTCGCGGCGTGCTTCCTCAACGGATTCCTCCGTGCGGACGGGCACCTGTACCGGCTCCACCCATTTGCCCAGCAACGCCGGGTTATAGACGTCCACGTTCGGGGCGCTTCCCCTGAAGGTCAAAGTGGCGTTGGCGTTGCTGTCCTTGATCTGATCCAGCGGGTTCCGCTCGGTGCTGCCGTAAGCGGCCCAGTGCGTGCTGGTAACGAGGTAGACCTTGCGGACTGGCATCCGTGCGGTGGCCAGTTCGTTGCCCAGGGCCGCGACGTGGGCGGCGTAGGGGAAACGGGCATCGGTGCTGGTTTCGTCGGTGTAGACGACGAGGTAGCAGGCCGTGGCGTTCTCGTCTTGTGCCGCGAGGCTGGTCACCGTTTGGGCGAAACCCAGCGGGGCCGCGTCCATGGGTGCGTCCACGCGCAGCGTGGCGCCCAGCGCTCCGGCGGTGGCGGTCAGCACGACGAAGGATTCGGTGGGGGTTCCTCCGAGCAGGTGCGGGACGTAGGCCAGCAGGTCAGCGGGGCTGGTGAGGGTGAGTTTTTCAGTCATGATGTATGTCCTTCTTTTGCCGAGAAAGGGAGTGGGCGGGGTGGGCGGGAGCCTCGGGTTCCCGGCCACCGGTGGGCGGCTAGGCCGCTGGCTGGATCAGGCGGGTATCGAACAGCACTTCGGCCCTGCGGATGAGGTAGTCCGGCACGTCAGTGTCGTGGTTCAGGCCTGCCCGGCCCAGGAACACGGCGTTCCCGGTTACCGGCAGGTCAAGGCCGGTTTCGTGGAGCAGCTGCACCGCACGGACGTTTGAGGCTCCGGTGGTTTGCGTTTCCGCGTTCAGGTAGACCTGCCAGTCATCTCGGGCGATGCATTCCAGTCCGCCGCCGACGATGATCTGAAGGCTTGTGTGCCGGGCATCAACGCTGTGGACAGTGACGCTTTCGCTCAGCCGCGCCGGGACGTACAGCGCGATCAGGTGGTTAAGCATGTTGCTCCTTCTTTTGCCGAGAAAGGTGGTGGGTGGGGCGGCTTAGGTGACCGGCCAGCTCCCCTCTCCCCCCGTTGTTTTTTGGCTGCTGGCGAAGCTTGCGGAGCTGTGGCCGACGGAGGCCTGTCTACCCTTGGGCAAGGTGTGGGAAATTCCCGGAGGAAATAAGCGACGCAGGAGCGCCGGAGGGACATTTCCTGCACCGCAGGCCCCGGAGCTTGCGGAGGGGCTAGACGGGGTGGAGCGGACACATAGAATCCGAAGGACAGCAGCCAGAAAACGTCGTAGACACAACAGGGCCGGGCACGGCGGAGCTCTGCGACGTCGGGACCGGGCCCAACAGCCGGCCACGGAGCGAAGCGGAGAGGCCGCCCAAAGGGGTGCGAGCCCCGCGAGCATGCACCTCCCCTGGCCAACGCTGATCCGCTCAGGTCAATCCCGGCTTGGGCTTGCCGCACGCACCAGGTGATTGGTGCCGGCCCCGTCGCGGGAACGGCGGTCCGCCGCCGGCAACCACCCACCCAGGCCGGCCACCTGCGGCGGACCGCCCGCGCGGTGACCGGCCCCCAAAAGGGCCGGCCACCCTCCGGTCTACTCGCGGCGGTCGTGGAGCGGGATGGCTCCGTATTGTCCGGCTGCGCGTCGGAATCGTGAGTCGCTGCTGAAGATGAACGTGCCGCCGAACATGTACCACGGGGCGGGTTCGTCGTCTGGGGCGACTGGCTCGGTGTGGGTCACGGTTTCGCGGTGGAAGCTCTCGTTTTTGACTAGCCGGACGGCGGGCCGTTCCTCGGTGGCTTCGAAAACGGGGTCGATGCCCTCGCCGATGACGGTTACCTCCATGACGCGGGCGGAAATGCCCTGATTGGAGAAGTCCGTGCCCAGGGCGTCGCGGTAGATCAGGGCGGTGATGCCTTTGGGGGCTGCGGTGGCGTTGTTCATGGTGTTGCTCCTTCTTTTGCCGAGAAAGGTGGTGGGTGGGGCGACCAATGGTGACCGGCCAGTTCCCCTCTCCTCCCGTTGTTTTTTTGGTTGCTGGCAAGCTTGCTTGCTCGGCGGCCAGCGGAGCCCTGTCTACCCGCAGGGCAAGGGGCGGGAAATTCCCGGAGGAAATAAGCGACGCAGGAGCGCCGTAGGGACATTTCCTGCACCGCAGGCCCCGACTGCTTTTGGAGGGGCTAGACGGGGTGGAGTGGACGCCTACAATCCGGAGGACAGCAACCAGAAAACGTCGTAGACAAACAGGACCGGGCACGGCGGAGCTCTGCGACGTCGGGACCGGGCCCCGCAGCCGGCCACGAAGTGGACGCCCAAAGGGGTGCGAGCCCTGCGAGCATGCTTTCCCTGGTCCCTGCGGATTCGCCCAGGCCAACCCCGGCTCGGGCTTGCCGCACGCATCAGGTGAGTGGTGCCGGCCCCTGTGCGGGAATGGCGGTCCGTCGCCGGCGACCACCAACCTAGGCCGGCCACCTGCGGCGGACCGCCCGCCCTCACTGGGCGAACGGCCCGCCCTCCTGCTAGTGGAAGGTTGGGCGGTGTTCTGCGGCGAACAGGACGGCTATAGCTTCGTTGTGCCAGTCCAGTGCCGCGTATTGCCGGGTGGTGTCCAGTACGGCGGGGTTCACGTGTGCCTCGGTGTTGACGGCTTCCGCCATGCCCCGGATGTGGGCGGCGAGGTCTTCGGCTGCGCTGGCACTGTAGGCCACGGGGGACTTCTCTACGATTGCCGCGAGGGTTTCGAGGAATACGACGGCTTGGGCCGGGCTGTTGGCGATGCTGCGCTTTTCGGTCATTGTTCTTGGTCCTTTGTTGGTTGGGTGCCTTGCCGGGCGGCGGGGTCCGCCCGGCAAGGAGTAGAGGGGCTGTTAGGCGGCGGCTGCTGGTTGGAACGTGGGCGGGATGCGGTAGCGGCTGGGAAGCTCCGCGGCGGCTTGGGGCAGGTCTGCCGGGCCTTGGGCTTGCCCGTTCTTCCAGTGGGAAAAAGCCTGTTCGGTGATCGCGTCCCAGTACCGGGCCTTCGTCCGGTAGAACGTCGTTTTTACGTCGCCTTCGCAGTAGGTGGCCATGCCGAACAGGTTTCCGATTGCGTCGGCGGTGCGGGTTCCGGCGACCATGACATAAGGCCACTGGCCCAAGTCCCACCCGTCCGAGCCCCATCCGGGGATCACGACCCAGCCGTGTTCTGAGATGAGGTCCATCCAGTCGTAGCCGTCATTCATGTGGTAGTTGCCAAGTACGGTGACGCCGTGGATGGTTTCGCCGGTGTCCTCGGTGGTGATCGTCTGGACGCTGATTGCGTTCATGGTGTTGCTCCTTCTTTTGCCGAGAAAGGTGGTGGGTGGGGCGGCTTAGGTGACCGGCCAGCTTCCCCTCTCCCCCCGTTGTTTTTTGGCTGCTGGCGAAGCTTGCGGAGCTGTGGCCGACGGAGGCCTGTCTACCCTTGGGCAAGGTGTGGGAAATTCCCGGAGGAAATAAGCGACGCAGGAGCGCCGGAGGGACATTTCCTGCACCGCAGGCCCCGGAGCTTGCGGAGGGGCTAGACGGGGTGGAGCGGACACATAGAATCCGAAGGACAGCAGCCAGAAAACGTCGTAGACACAACAGGGCCGGGCACGGCGGAGCTCTGCGACGTCGGGACCGGGCCCAACAGCCGGCCACGGAGCGAAGCGGAGTGGACGCCCAAAGGGGTGCGAGCCCTGCGAGCATGCTCTCCCGCTGGTCTTGTCAGACTGGGTTGGTACGGTGAACCTGTCCCGCCTGGTTTCCCCCAATCCCAGGCGGGACACTTATCTCAGAAGGAGGGGTGGCAAATGGGACTGCGAAACATTCTGAGCAGGCTCCGCAAAGCAACGGAGCCATCCGTGGCTGCCCCGGCCGGCGAAGGCGTCGAGCTGGAGGCCGCCTGGGCGGAGCTGCGGCAGACGGTCGATGAGTCCAAGGTGACCTCGTTCCGTGCCTGCAGCCGCACCGGGCGCTCGTGGGCCGAAGACCCTGAGGCGGTGCGGCGGATCGCCCCACGATCGCGCGCATCATGAACGACAGGACTGAAGGGCCGAAGGGCAACCCGGCCCGGTAGGGCGGGCCCCTGTGTGGCAGGCCCGCCCCGGATCCGGTCTAGCCCTTGGGGACTTTTGAGTTGGCGCGGTACGCCAGGATCGCTGCTCCAAGTGCTGTGAGTGAGAGAACGAAGTTCACGATGTCCAGTGGTTCCATGAGGTTTCCTTATCGGTGAGTAGGACTTAGTCTGAGAAGGAGCCGGTGGCCGCAACCAAAGCGGTCACGACCACCGGGTTTCGTAGCTACACCTACTCCCTTGCTTTACGCTTACGCTTCCGAGTTGCAGCTCGGGAGCGTTTGCTTGTTAGGCGCGTGTTCCGCATGGAGAGTAGAGCGATGACAGCTGTCATCAAGCTCACGACCGAAGTCGCGAGCTTGATCGCTTCGTCGATGCTCATGTAGCCACCTCCTTCCTGCCCCGCCGTGCGAGGCCCCCACATCGCAGCCGGTCGAGGGTGGGCCGTCAACCCCGAAGAGCGACCGGGGAATCCCGCGAAATAAGGGAGCGGAGCGACTGCGTGGGATTGCCCGGTTGCGTGGGTTGACGGGTCGGGCCCCCGGACGGCTACGATCAGTGGCCTTGTACGGAGAACAACCCAGCCACATGTAAGGCAAAAAGAAGCTTCTACAGGCCGAAGCGCAGCGAAGGTCCTTATTCTGTCGGTCCCCTGGCCCATGCTTGGATGAGTACTGTGACAACGAGAGGGATGGCTATGATTCCGATGCGAACGAGGATCCGCTACCGCCTCGGTGGTCTTTTATGCCGGCTACGAGGTGACCACCGGCTTTCACTCGTTGTGTCTCATACGTTTGTTCCTGGGCAGGGTGAGCGTAGCGAGAGACGCCCCCTTTGCCGTGTGTGCTGGCAGATGCCGGGCGACTAATCCCAAATACTCAAAGGAGCAATACGTGCTGGGTTTTAAAGTGAACGTCCAGAACGAGGACAAGAGCGCGGAGTTGGAGATCCAGGGTTTCCTGGATCCGGAGACGGCCGAGGGTTTCGCGAACGCAGTTCAGGAAACCCTGCAGATGTGCGTGGAAGAGTACGACGAGATCACCGGTTTCGAGGTTGGCCGTCCCGGCCCCATGGAAACCCGCGATGATGTCCCCGAAGCGGATATTGAATACTTCATTGATCAGATCACCATGTCTGTCATGAATCCCGAACCGGAGAACCTGGTCAAAGGCGAGTCCCCCGTGCGGTTCGCTGTTGAGTACCCCGTGGAGTTGTAGCCGGGCGGCAGTCCTATGGCCTGGCCGGCCGGAGCGGCACGAACAGAACGGGATCCCATGAGCGAGTCCATTCCGCGGGCACTGCAACCACCGGTTGCTGTTGCCCTGGCGAAACTCGTCAAGACGTTCCCCGGACCCGCTGCCCTCCCGGGCGGGATCTGGGCCGAACCCAAATGGGACGGGTACCGGGCCATCGTTTTGAACGATTCTGACGGGGTAACCCTGTGGAGCCGGCAGGGCAAAGAACTCTCTCGCATTTTTCCTGAGCTCTGCGCTGCTGTGCGGGCGCAGGTCCCGCCCGGTGTCGTCCTGGATGGAGAGGCGGTCATCTGGAACGGAGACCGGCTGGACTTCGAGGCGCTGCAGCGCCGCATGGTCAGCTCCCGGGCGGCTCTGCCGGCACTGGTCCACGAGTTGCCCGCAGCGTTCGCGGCCTTTGACGTGCTGGCCGTTGCCGGGCAGGACATCCGGAGTGTCCCGTTCGCGGGCCGCCGGCAGCTGCTCGAGGAACTGGCCCGCGACTGGGCCGCTCCTTTGAACATCTCCCCGACTACCACGGACATGGAACTGGCGAAGACTTGGTTGAAGGACCTACCGGCCACGGGGGTGGAGGGGCTGGTGTTCAAGGGAGGGTCGCAGCCATATGATGGCTCGCGCTCCTGGTTGAAGCTGAAGACAAAAAGCACTTTTGATGCGGTCTGCGCGGCCGTCATCGGCCCGATATCGCAACCTCAGGCCATCATCGCCGGCTTGCCGGTCGATGGGCAGCTGCGGATCGTCGGCCGGTCCACGGTCCTCTCCACCCGGGTAGGGCGTGAGCTGGGCCGCCAGCTCCGCCCCGCGCAGCCCGGGCATCCCTGGCCGGAAGAGATCAGCGAAACTTCGTTGAACAGATTTAGCAAAGACAAGGGCCCGGTTCAGCTGACACTGGTGGAACCGATCGTGATCGAGGTATCGGCCGACGTCGCATGGTCCGGTAAATCCTTCAGACACCAGCTTTCCCTGCTTCGGTCCAGACCTGAGCTTGACCCTGCCGACGTCGAACTTCCCCCGCACCTGGAGAAGTAGCTCGTACCAGTCGCGGTGGACGGGTTGTGCACACTGGCGGGCAGGTGGAGCCCTCCGCACAGCTCAAAGCTGTCCCCTATTGTGTGCAAGCCGTCCACCCCGTCCACGGGGCGGCTTATTTTGTCGCAGGGCGGGAGTACAGTTAATCGAACATAGTTTCGAATAAAAGGTGTGTTGTGGGCGTGATAGTTGGCCCCCGTGTGATAAATGCGGGACTGTCTTTGGTGACGGTGCTGGTGGCACCGGTAGCGGTGGCTGCCGGCTATCCCTCCCCCGCCCAGGATTACTTTGACGGCCGGATCGACCTCAACGAACACTTGGTCAAGGACGTGACCAGCACCTTCATCGTCCGGGTCAGCGGACAGTCCATGGAACAGGCCGGCATCAGTGACGGTGACGAGCTGGTCGTTAACCGGGCACTGGAACCGAAGGACGGTTGCGTGGTCGTCGCGGTCCTCGATGGGGAGCTGACGATCAAGCGGCTGCGGATCACACCCACAGGCGTGATCCTGCAGGCCGACAATCCACGCTTCCCCGATATCGAGGTTCCAGCACTGGCGGAACTCTCGGTGTGGGGCGTTGTCGAGCGCTGTTTACATTATGTCTAAGCCCGCGGTGATGCGCCGGATGCAGGAAATCGCGCACGTGGACGTCAACTGCTTCTACGCCTCGGCCGAGCGCGCTTTCAACCCTTCGCTGGAGGGCAAACCGGTAATCGTTCTCTCCAACAACGACGGCTGCGCGGTCACCCGCTCACCCGAAGCCAAACGCCTGGGCATTGCCATGGGTGATCCGTGGTTCAAACTCCGGCCCCGGGCCAAGGAATGGGGCTTGGTGGCCCTGTCAAGCAATTACGAACTGTACGGGGACATCTCCGCCCGGGTGATGGAGCTGCTAGGCCGCTACTCGGCCTGGCTGGAGGTCTACTCCATTGACGAGGCTTTCTTGGGCGTGAAGGGCGAACCGGACGAGCTGCTGGCCCTGGGCCGGGAGATGAAGGCCGCGTGCCGACGGCACGTCGGCGTGCCGGTCTGCGTCGGAATCGCTCCCACGAAGACGCTGGCGAAGCTTTGCAACAAGTGGGCCAAGAACAACCCAGCCTTCAATGGTGTCTGCCGCTGGGAGTCAGTGCCGGCCGAGCAGCGCGAAACACTGATGGCCAAGCTGTCGGTCGTCGAAATCTGGGGCGTGGCCAACAGGCTCACCAAGCGCCTGAACGCGATGGGGATCTTCTCGATCCTGGACCTGACCCGGGCGAACCCGGTAGCGATCCGGGACAAGTTCTCTATCGTCATGATGCGCACCGTCCTGGAACTGCAGGGAACACCGTGTATCCCGATGGAAGAGGAACGGATCGGCCGGGACCAGCTGATCTTCTCCCGGTCCTTCTCCACCCCGATCACCACCACGGCAGGGTTGCGGCAGGTCATGAGCGTTTACGCGCAAATGGCCTCTGCCCGTCTGGCCAAACACGATCTGCAGGCCAAGGTGCTGACGGCGTTCGCGGCGACGTCGCACTTCAACCCCAACGAAAAGTCCTTCCCCTCGGTCTGTCTGGCGTTGCCGATGCCCACCGCGGACCCGGTGCTCCTGACCCGGGCAGCCCACGCGCTGCTTCCCCAAATCCATAAGGGAGTGAAGTACGTCCGGGCCGGGATCATGGTCACCGATCTACGCCCGTCCGGAAACCAGAAGCCCTTGGAGTTGTTCGAGAACCCGCACGAAGAACGCGGCATCGGAATTCTGCTCGAAGACGTGGCCAAACGGTACGGCCGCGGCTCCATCGGCCTCGGCCATGCCGGGATCAAGGGCGGGCCCGACTGGTCCATGAAACGCGACATGCTCTCCCCCAGGTACACCACCCACTGGGACGAACTCCCCCTCGTCAAGGCCGCCTGACCGGCGCCAAGGTAAGAAAGGAAACGCAATGACCCTTGCACCCGAACACCCCACAACCGGCCATGAGGTCGGTGTCCGCTTCACCCCCGACGGGATGCCCATGGCGATCCGGTATGACGGCCGGATCTGGATGGTCGATCCCGACGTCCACACCGCGCACTGGTTCACCAGGGACTCCTGGTGGGAAGCACGGAACCGGGCAGCCGTAGGGACCGGCGACCTGGTCAGCGTTGAGCATTGGCAGGTCCAAGCCACCCTTCCCTCCGCCAACGCAGAGCTGCGCACCTTCACGCTGCGGCGGGAGCCCTTGGCTACCGCGTGGCAGCTCGAATCCATCAGCTAGTGCCCGCTGATTTGTACCGCTACCCCGTTCCGGAGCAACTGTGGGAGCGGATCCGCAACGAGTTTCATCTACCGAGCCTGGAACAGGTCCACGAACGGCTCTCCGCCATTCACGAGGATCCCGAACCAGCCATGCGACAACTCGCACGGGTCTTTATGGACGGGGGAACGTTTTGCCCTGGTTACCAGTTCGAACCTGACCTGACCCTGAACACCGTGGTGGTGGCACTCTTCGAACGGGCCATGGAGCTGCGGATCCCACATAATTATTTCGCCCTGTGGATGATGGTCCCCTCTCCTGCCCTGCAGGGGACCCGGCCCGTGGATCTCCGACGCAGAGGCAAGGCCTCCCTGCTGCATGCGACCTTGGAACAGACCTTCTTGGAGAGTGCGGCCTAGGATATGGGGGTGAAAGTGATCCTTACCGTAGTGGCCGGCAACGGCGAACTCAGCTACGTGGACGCCGAGGCCGAGACGTACGAAGACGCCAAAGCTGCCGCTGAAGCACTGATATCGGAAGGCTCTAAAGCCATTGCCATCCGCACGGACTAGCAAGCGCCCCAAGAGCCGGGACAAACGAAGCGCAGAAGAAACAGCCCAGCTGATAGCCGAGTTTTACAAGGAGAACGGGTACCTTCCGACTCAGCACACACCCCCGACCGGCGAACACAAACGCCTGGCCCTCGCTCTCCAAAGATTCCGTAGGCTCAAAGCTGCCGGGAACCTGCCCGATGACGCTGCCCGCATCCTGGAACAGGCGCACCCGGGCTGGACCGCCCGGTCCGGACACGCCACCGAACTGTGGCACAGCAGAGCGGACGAATTCATTGCCTGGGTCCAGCACCATGGCCGATTCCCGCGGCCCTCCGCTGAAAACCCTGCAGAACGCTTCCTCAGTAAGTGGCTGCACCGGCAACGACACGATGCCCGACGGGAACGTTTTCCCGACCGCGTCAAGGAACTGGATTCGCGCCTGCCCGAATGGCGTGAGACGTTTTCGGACCAGAACAGACAGTCATACGTCGAATCGGCCCAGCAGATAGCCGCCTATGTACAGCAGACCGGGAGTCTGCCTGCCCCTGACGGTCAGAGCGGGAGCGAGACAGAGCGGCTTGCAGGGGTTCTCATTGTTTTGCGAAACCAGAAACGGCGAGGTCTGCTGGCCAAGGAAGCCACCCAGGCGCTCGATGCTGCGTTCCCTGGCTGGCTGGACGGGGTCACGCTCAACGTCGAACGTCACTGGCAAAGCAGGGCCACCGAATTCATCGAATGGGTCAAGGAGAACGGCAGGCACCCGCACCGCAGCGCCTGGGACCCCAAAGAACGGGCACTGGCCGGTTGGGTCGCCAGGCAACGGGTCCATGCAAAGAAGCGCCAATACCCTCACCGCATCAGGGAACTCAACGCACGCCTGCCCGAGTGGAACTGCCCACCCTAGACCTGGACGGCACCGGGCAGGGTTACTTGTCGGCCCAGCGTTCGTGCGCGGCTTGGCGGCTGATCCCGGCGGCCCGCCCGATGTCGGTCCAGGAAGCGCCGGCTGCCTTCGCGGCCGCGACGGTCTTATCCAGCCTGTGCCCGGCCTGTCGGTGCTCCTTCGCCGCTGCTTCCACACCCAGGATTGCCTCGGACGGTGCGATGTGGACATGCCATTCCTCCTGAACGGCGTCCTCCACCTCCATCGAGACATACGCGGCGTCCCCTAAGGGGACGTATTCCTTGCGCGTAGCAATGTCAGACTCTTCAGGCGTGAGGACCCGTTGCCACAGCTCTCCCTGCCACCCACAGGTGCAGGCACCACGCCAGTCATAATGAGGTCGTGCGGGACGATCTCCTCATTGGGGTCGGATTCCCCTGCCGGTTGGTAGTGTCGGGTGATCCCGTGGAAGAGTATTCCCGCACTGGTTGAGCTTCCTGAGAGGCGTCCGTCGGGTGCGATTTCAGCCACATAGCCCTCGTGTTGGTAGTCGTTGGATGTCCAGCCCATGGCTTCATGCCTTCCTGTCAGGGTTTCCTGACAGGAAGTCTTGCAGTAGTCGCCGACAAAAACCAGAACCGCTAAACCACGCACCTGACGCAGCAAAGCCCCCACTGCTGCTCTCCGGCAGCTTGCGGGGGCCTTGCGTTCGATATGTGGCGGATCGCGGGGCTATGAGTCGGTCAGGTCCACGACGTCGGAACCGGCGTTGTTCTTCACCGAGGTAATGCCGCTAAGGGCTGCGGCCTTGGTGGTGTATGACTCACTGCTGGCGATAACTTCACCGTTGCCGGCCTTCAGCCGGAACCGGAAGCCACCGGACTTGTCTTTGTAAACTTCGAATTTTCCTGCCATGCGTGATCCTCCTTCATGATGCCCACCCCCACGGGCGGCAATACGGGGAACTGCCCTAACGAGGCCAATCCTAACCGCGCGGGTACCTCACTCGGCTGATTCAATCAGTTCTGGTCCGTTGTTCCGGACGCTATTCACACGGGTGCTGGCAATCCGGGGGTCAACGTTGGTTCCGGCAAGGAATCCAGCAAGCCCTGGCCGGGCTTTATCGGCCAGGCCCGGATCGAGCCATTCCGCAAAGCGGTCCGGCGGAATGATGACCGCTGACCGGTCGTGGATGCCCCAACGCGTCCTGCGTCCTGTCATTCCGATCGAGATCCGACTCCACGGATGTGATCGGCCATCGCGGCGCGTGCACTTCCGGGATCCCCTGACCTTACGGCTTGAAATATTGCGCGGTGCTCTCGCACGGACACGTCGAGGTCACTCACGCCAGTGTCGCCGAAAAGCCTGAATCGTTGGAAGTGGATCGGCAGGGCTTCGAGGGCGCTGGTCATGAAACGATTGCCGGACGCTTCGGACAGAAGTGCGTGGAACTCGGCTGAAAGCCTCAAGTACTCTTTGTATTCCTCATATGTGACACCGCCGTGGGTGCCTTCCGTTGCCTGAAGATTAGCCTGCAGCTGATCCAGCAGCTGAGGCGTGATGTTCGTGGCGGCCATGGACGCTATTTCCGGCTCCAGGATCATCCGGGCATGCTTGAGCTTGACGACTTCGTCGCTCGAAAGCGGTTGACTCACTATAAACCCACGCATTGGCAGGCGTTCTACCAGATTGTCACCGACCAGCAGCTGGAGGGCTTCGCGTACGGGAGTGGGACTAAAACCAAGTGCGGTGGATAATTTCGAGATCCTGATCGGATCCCCGGGTTTCAGCGTGCCGTCCATGATCATCTCGGCTAACCGGCTGTATGCGGCATCCGTGAGTGGAAGGCGTTGCTCCGGCAGGCTGGTCATGGATCCAAGACTATCGGCCGCGTGGACCAATATTCGGTTCACGCTCCTTCCCGCCCCGCAAGGAACAATTCTTGAACCACTGAGTGGTCCAGGGCTCCCTGCCCATTGGCGACGACCTGTGAAAACAGGCTTTCCAGTAGTTTCAGCAGCGGAGCGAAAGCACCGATTTCCTCAGCGCACTGACTGGCATAGCCCAAATCCTTGAGTTGGTTGACCGCGCTGCCGCCGAGAGAGTATTCCCTCCCCAAAAGCTTTTGGACTTTCAAGTTGAGCACGGCGCCGCCCGCGAGGCCGCCTGCAAGGATTTCGGCAAGGTTGTCCAGATCGAGTCCTGCACGCGAGGCCATGCTGAATGCCTCCGCGAGTGAGGTGAGGGTTCCTGCCACCACCACTTGATTGCAAAGCTTTGCCATCGAACCGGCACCGAGCTGCCCCATGTAGCGGACCGTGCTCCCCAGCACTTCAAGAACGTCCCGGGCAACGACGAAATCGTCCTTGTCGCCCCCAACCATGATGCTCAGCGTGCCTTCCCTGGCCCCACGGTCACCACCGGACATGGGTGCATCCAGAACCGCTATCCCATATGGGTTCAGATCTGCCGCCAAATGACGCACCTTGGCAGGCGAGGTCGTACTCATCACGATGAGACAGGCTCGCTTGCTTCCCCACCGCTGCAACGTTTCCTCATCCAACAGCTCCCGTAGCTGGTCAACGTCGGGAAGGACCGAAAGGACGAACTCGGC
Organism: Paenarthrobacter sp. E2MeOHC11; assembly: GCF_058744955.1. Lineage (NCBI taxonomy): Bacteria > Bacillati > Actinomycetota > Actinomycetes > Micrococcales > Micrococcaceae > Paenarthrobacter > Paenarthrobacter sp. E2MeOHC11. The sequence goes on from NZ_CP196674.1 coordinate 97,185, forward strand.
AGCGGCCTCTGCAGGCGCCGTCGCGACAGTGGCGCCCAGCTCGATAAACGGCTCAGCAACAGCAACCGTTCGGTTCCACACCGTGGTTTCGATCCCTGCTGCTAGCAGATTCCGGGCTATAGGACCCCCCATTGGGCCCAACCCAAGAACGGCGACGGTCGCACTCTTCATGACTCTCCTCGTTGACGATGACCTTCAAAGTCTAGACGGAATAAAATTTTATCTGTAGGGTTTGAGTCGTTTCTACACAAAATAAAATTTTATTCTCGAAGGAGAGAACATGGCTTTGACCCCATATCCCGCTTCAGCCTTCCCCGCTCAGCCCGCTGCCATCGTCACCGGCGCCGCTTCTCCCAGGGGCATCGGACGGGCAACTGCCCACAGGTTGGCCAAAGACGGCTGGGCCGTGGCGATCTTTGACCTGGACGAAACGTCCAGCAAGGACGTCGCGAAAGAGATTGCCGACACCTACGGCGTCCAGAGTCTGGGTCTGGGTGTCGACATCTCAGACGAGCAAGCCGTGATCGACGCTGTCCGCCGCGTGGACGAGGAACTGCCCCAGCTGGTCGGTGTGGTGAACAACGCGGGGATCTCATCACCTGTTCCATTCCTGGACGTCACCACCGAAGAATGGCGCCGTGTCTTCGACATCAACGTTCACGGCACGTATTTCGTAACGCGCGAAGCCACCAAGATCTTCGTCCGCGAAGGCTTGGGGCGAATCGTCAATGTCTCCAGCGCGTCCGCCCAGCGCGGAGGCGGTGTTTATGGCCGGGCCGCTTACTCCGGATCAAAGGCCGCGTTGCTTGGCATGGCCAAGACCTGGGCCCGGGAACTGGGACAGTTCGGCATCACCGCCAACAGCGTGACCCCCGGATCGATTGACACCGACATCATGGGTGGAAAATTGACGGATGAGCGCAAGGAAGTTCTTCTTCAGGAACTGCCCGTCGGCCGGGTGGGCACTGTCGACGACGTTGCCGGTGTCATCAACTTCCTGCTCGGCCGTGAGGGCGGTTACCTGACCGGAGTGACGTACGACGTCAACGGCGGATCCCACATCGCCTGACACTGATCCTCGGTCGTACAAAGGAGTAATCGACATGACGACAACAACGACGGCTCAACCAGCTGAGCTTGAAAAGTCCACCATCAAGAAGATCACGGTCCGGCTCATCCCTTTCCTGATCCTGCTCTACATGATCAATTTCCTTGATCGCACGAACGTCGGGTTCGCCGCCAAGGGGATGGAAGCTGATCTCGGTATTACCGCCGCGGCCTACGGGGCAGGGGCCGGAATCTTCTTCCTCGCTTACTTCCTGTGCGAAGTACCCAGTAACGTGGCCCTGCACAAATTCGGAGCCAGGGTCTGGATCTCCCGGATCATGCTGACCTGGGGCGTCATCGCCACGGCAATGGCCTTCATACAGTCAATCGAGCACTTCTTCATCCTCCGGGTTCTCCTCGGGGCAGCCGAAGCCGGGTTCTACCCGGGCATCATCTTCTTCCTCTCGCTCTGGTATCCGGCGAGGTACCGCGCCCGAGTTATGGCGTGGTTCTACCTCGGCATTCCAATGGCCTCGGTCCTGGGCGCACCTTTGTCCACGGCACTGATTTCGTGGGGTGAAACCATCGGCTACGACGGCTGGCGGATGATGTATTTCGTTGAAGGACTCCCGGCGATCATCCTCGGCGTGGTGACTTTCTTCTACCTCACAGACCGACCAGAAAAGGCCAAGTGGCTCAACCCTGAACAACGGCAGTGGCTCATTCATGACCTGGCACTGGAAGAGACCGTCAAGGATCTCGAAGTCAGGGCGACATCATCGCATTGGGCACAGATCAAAGCCGTCCTTCGGAACAAGTTCGTATGGGCCCTGGCGTTGATCTACTTTGGAATCACGTCCGGATCAAACGCGATGAACTTCTTCCTCCCCAGCGTTCTGCAGACGTTCCAAGAGCGCCTTGGCCTGGGGAATGACATCATGACCATCGGGTGGCTGACAGCCATCCCCTACGCCGTCGCAGCCGTCGCCATGACGTTGTGGGCCCGCCGCAGCGACCGGCATAATGAACGCAGGTACCACGCGGGCGGCGCAGCGATCGTCGCTGCTGTGGCGATCACGGCGGCGCTACTGATCAACAGCCCCGTGGCGATCATCCTTGGCTTCGTGGCCTTGGCGTCAGGGGTCTACTCCGCCGTCAATGTCTTCTGGTCTGTGCCGTCGCAGCTATTGACCGGGGTCGGAGCGGCGACTGGCATCGGACTGATCAACTCGGTTGGAAACCTCAGCGGGTTCACGGGACCGATGATCATCGGCGCCATCAAAGACGGCACCGGATCGTATACCCCGGCCTTCTTGGTCATCGCTGCCATCGTGTTCACCGCGGGCGTCTGCTTCATCGCCCTGATGCGCAAGAAACGCTTGGTAACCATCGACGTGCCCGTCCCCGCAATCCGGTGACGAACATCGCCCAAGCAGCGGGGTGAACAGCAAGGCTTCCGCGCGCAGCAGACATCCAGCGGTTGTTCGGCCCGCGACGCCCTAGGGCGTCGCGGGCCCGCCCAGGGCCATGACGAACCAGTAGGTTGTCCCACAAGGGAGGGTTTCGATGTATACGAGCAACGAGCGCGAAGAGCTTCTTGAAGTATTGGGACCGAAAGCGGTGGGTGCAAACGTCATCTGGGACTTCGACGGTGTCGTTGCCCATTCGGAACCCATCCACGAGCAGAGTTACATAGTGCTCGCGGACAGGCGGTCGCACACACTTCCGGAGGACTATTTCCGGTCCCTGGTCGGCCATACCGAGAGGTGGATTTGGGACAGGCTCCTTGATGCCGGATTTCCGGCCGACCGTGGTGAGGTCGAAAACCTCCGGGCGGAGCGTTCCAAAGTTGTAGAGACCCTTGCCCGTGAAAGCCTTGACCCATCGTGGTTGGCGTTAGCCCTCATGCCGGTCTTCGCAGCCGTCGCCCGCAGGCAAACAGTTGTCTCCAATGGGGACCCGGAGTTGATTGGTTCGCTGCTTCGCCAATGGCACCTGTCATCGTTCGTATCCGTGGGCCTCAGGGAGGCGGCAGCCGACAAGGAACAGTTGTTCCGACGGACCTGCCAACCGCCGGCCATCGTCCTCGAGGACAGCGATGCCTTTTTGTCATTGGGTCGCGATCTGGGGGCGTTAACCGTGGGGGTACGGCATTCGCATAACAGTCAGGCAGCTCTACCTGCTGACCTCCTGGTGCAGTTGTAGGCGAATGGCGCAGTTGTAGGAGAAAATTCTCTCTACGCTGCGTTCAGAGAATGCTCGACGGCCAGTACCCCTGCCCCGATGATGGCAGCAGTGGCCTCCGGGCTGGCCTGCACGATCGTCAGCCCCTTGGTCGCCAAGGGCATCGCGCGTGCAAAGACCACCTCGCGGACGCCGGCGATGAGATGCTCCCCCACGGACGCGAGGGATCCGCCGATCACGATGACTGATGGGTTGATCAGACTCACGGTGGACGCCAGAATCTCTCCCAGATCGCGGCCGGACTGACGCACTGCCTGAACGGCGGCGATGTTTCCCGCTTTCAGAAGTTCCATGAGTTCAGCTCCGGATTCCACATTCAGGCCATCTGCCTGGAGGCGCCCCAGGATCGCCGGTACGCTGGCCACGGCTTCAAGGCATCCATGGTTCCCGCAGTGGCATGGCGTGTCCGTGTCACGACTGAGCCGTACGTGGCCGATGTCGCCGGCGGTCCCCTTCTCGCCCCGGAAGAGCTTCCCATCAAGGATCAGGCCAGCGCCGATACCCGTGGAGAGCTTGGCAAAGAGAAGATTGGTCTCCTTCGGCCATTGGAGCCTCCTTTCGCCGAGCGCCATGAGATTGACATCCTTTTCCACCAAAACGGGCGCATCGATGCGGCCCCGGAACCACGCGACCGTATCGAAGCCGTCCCACAAGGGCATGATGGGTGGGTTGATCGGACGCAGGGTGGCGTGTTCGATCGGTGCCGCCAAGCCCACCCCCACGGCGGCGATACGGGCCAACCCCCATCCCTCCGCGACGAGCAAAGCCTGGGCCGTAGCCCACGCCCACTCAAGGATCTCCTCGGGAGAGGTGGATGCATCCACTTTGCATCTCTGCTGAACGATGAGGTGCCCGGTGAGGTCAACGAGACCTGCCGCGGCATGAGTTGCTCCGATATCGACGGCGAGCATGACACGGCTGTCTGGAATGAGCTGGACCCTCATCGACGGACGCCCCCCGGAATAGACCGGATCCTCCTCAAAGCGCACCAGACCCACCGCTACGAGTTCGTCCACCCTCAGCGCAACCGTAGAGCGGGCAACCCCAATAAGGTCCGCGATCCGCACCCGTGTACGCGCTCGTCCATCCAGCAAAGTCCGCAGGACCTCGAGGGCCCCCATGGAGGTGCCAAGGCACCCTGTCATGACTGCGCTTCGGTCGACTTTTGTCCGTGGCATCGCGACATCTTTCGTTCGTGGAACTAACCCTAGCCAGTTCTATCGTCAAATGTTTATCCTGTAAAGCCAAACTTACGTTGACTATCGTCAAAAGTGAGATCTATCGTGATTGAAGTAGCCCATTGTGGGGCTCATCACACCCCTTTGAGAGGCAATACGATGAAGTATCGGCATCAGACAATCTTGTCCGCAGTAGGGCTTCTGGCTCTTTCCTTGACCGCATGCTCGTCCGGAAGCGGGACCGAAGGGTCCTCCGGGGGCACGCCCGGCCAGCCGGCGAAGGTCGCTATGGTCCTGAAGACGACCAGCAACCAGTTTTGGGCCACGATGGAGCAAGGAGCCAAGGCTGCCGCGGAGGAATCCAAAACCTCCCTCACTACCCAGTCCGCGACGGCGGAAGGGGCGATCGAAGAGCAGACCGCGCTGCTGCAGAGCCTTGCAGGTCAGGATTATTCCTGTTTCGCGGTCGCCCCGATCAGCGGTACCAACCTGATCCAGCCCTTGTCGGCTGTGCAGCAGGCCGGGCACACCATCGTCAATCTCGACTCGGCAGTTGACGCCCAGGCCGCCGAAGCAGCGGGGGTCCGCATAGCGTCCTTCATCGCATCCAATAATCAGGACGCGGGCCGCCTCGCCGGAGAGCAGATGGTGAAACTGCTCAATGGGACGGGATCGGTCGCCGTGATCGGGGGCATCGCCGGTGACGCCAACAGCGCAGCACGCACTGGTGGGTTCGTTGCAGCCGCGAAGGCTGGCGGGTTGACGGTGGTTCAGGAGACCGCAGCTAACTGGGACCGGCAGGCCGCCCTCGATGCTGCCGATAACATCCTGCACTCGAATCCCGACCTCGGAGGGTTCTACGCGGCGAACGACACCATGGCCCTCGGCGCCGTCCAAGCGAACGTGAACAACGGCAAGAAGGCTTTCGTCATCGGCACTGACGGTAATGAAGACGCCTTGAAGTCAATTTCCGAAGGGGCCCTGACGGCCACCGTTTCCCAGTACCCATCGGCCGTGGGCCGGCTCGGAGTAGATGCTTGCCGCGCCGCGGCCGGAGGCGCCACTCTTCCCGAAAAGGTCGACGCGCCGATCGCCCTCGTGGAGTCGTCCAATGTGAAGGATGCCCTTGCGAAGTTCCCGGAGCCATTCGCCCCGTACGAGAACCCGTTCACCGCTCTCATTCGCTGATCTTCTTCCCCACCCAGAGGCGCCTGTAGCCCGCCTCCCCTGATACAAGGAACAATTCATGTCCTCTAACACCTCAACCCCGCAGGCGGAGCTCCTGAAACCTCCCGGCCTAACCAGCCGGCTGGGCCTGACCAAGGATCAATTGGGAATGGCTTCGATAGCCAAATGGGCGCCGGTCCTGGCGCTTATCATCCTCATCGTCGTAGGTCTGCTGGCATCTCCGTCGTTTCTGAGCCAGGGCAATATCCGCACGCTCCTGCTCTCCTCCACTATCCTGATGATCCTTGCCGTGGGTCAGACCTTCGTCATCTCCACGGGTGGCATTGATCTGTCCATTGCCGCGATTGCGCAGCTCTCCGGCATTGTGATGGGGCTCTGCTTTGCTGCCGGCGCCCCCATCGGCCTGAGCATCTTCGCTGCCGTAGCCGCCGGTACTGTTGCGGGAATCCTCAACGGCCTGGTCGTGGCAAAGGGTCGCATCACCGATTTCATCGTGACATTGGGCAGTTTCAGCATCCTTTCCGGTCTCACATTGCTCATTTCCAATGCCAAGCCCCAAGTGGTGAACTCGCCGCTGTTGACCACCATCAGCACCGGCGGTATCGGCATCTTCAGTTTCATGATCCTTATTGCAGTCATCGTGGCCATTCTGGGACGGGTGCTGCTGTTCAACACCCCCTTTGGAACGCACGTCCTGGCGGTGGGCGGCAACAAGAAGGCAGCCGACGCCATGGGCATCAGTTTCGTCCGGGTCAAAGTTGGCGTTTATGCCGTCAGCGGGCTGCTGGCCGCTGTTGGAGGCATCCTGCTGGCCGCCCGGTTGGGCGCCGCCGAGCCCACGGCGGGATCGGCTTACCAGCTCACCTCAATTGCAGCCACGGTGCTCGGCGGCGTGAGTCTGTTCGGTGGAAAAAGCAACATCATCGGCCCGCTCATCGGCGCCGTGGTCCTCACCGGCGTCGTCAATCTGCTGAACATCACAGCAGTGCCCGTCTACTACCAGCCCATCGCCGTCGGAGCGGTCGTCATCCTGGCAGCCTTCCTGCGCAGATATGAGAAGTGATGAAACAAACAGAAACCCTCCCCTTTGCCACAGTCCCCGCACCCGAGAACGCACTGCTGAAAATCGAAGACCTTCAGCTGAGGTTCGGACCCGTAACTGCTTTGGGTGGAGTCACCATGCACGCCATGCCCGGAGAAATCACGGCCATCATCGGGGACAACGGGGCCGGTAAATCCAGCCTGACCAAGTGTATTCTCGGCGTTTATGAAGCGACCTCCGGGTCGATCTCCTTCAACGGGCGCCCGGCAGAGGTCAAAACGCCACATGACGCCAAAGCCCTCGGCATCGAGGCCGTTTTTCAGGACCTCGCGCTCTTCGATGACCTGACGCTCTGGCAGAACATGTTTATCAACCGGGAGCTCAAAAAGGGGTTCGGTCCCTTTAGTATCCTGGACAAGCGTGCGATGATCTCCCGCTCCGATGAACTCGTTCGGGGCCTTACGGTCAACGTGCCGGATGCCAAGAGGACAGTGCGCAGTATGTCCGGCGGCCAACGCCAGGCCGTGGCCATTGCCCGTGCGGTCGCATGGGGATCGGAACTTGTGATCATGGACGAACCCACTGCCGCGCTCGGAGTACGCGAACGAACCGAAGTTGAGGACACCGTCATTGGTCTGCGAAACGACGGACGGTCCTTCATGCTGATCAGTCACAGCTTCGACCAAGTCATGCGCGTCGCCGATGCCGTTTGGGTCATGAGGCAGGGCCGTGCCGTCGCACACCGCCGCATCACCGAAACCTCTGGCGAAGAACTCGTCGCACTCGTCACCGGCGCCCAGACAAACTAAGGATTCTTGTGGAAACCGCAACCAAACCCGTCGTCATCCTGAAACCCGCCCCGCAGCTACGGGACCGGATCTTCTCTACAGCCGCTCTGAAACGCCTTAACGACACCTTCGAAGTCATTGACCTGGAAGCCAACCCTGACCCGGGACTGTTCGAGAAGCATCTCCCCGACGCCTTCGCCGTGGTCGGACAACCAGACCTGGATGCACCCACCTTGGAAAGGGCCAAAAGCCTCAAGGCCATCGTTAACGTCGAAGGAAACTTCTTTCCCAACGTCGACTACGGGTCGGCCTTCTCCAAGGGCGTCCGGGTTCTAGGCTGTGGGACCGCCTACTCCCAAGCAGTCGCCGAGTTCTCCCTCGGCCTGGCCCTGGACCTGGCCCGTGGCATCAGCCGTGAAGACCGGGCAGCCAGGCGAAACGCTGAACGGTACGTGAGCGAGAGCAACATCGACGCCATACTACTGCGACGCGCAACGGTCGGCATCCTCGGCTACGGCAACCTCGGACGAGCCCTGCATGCACTGATCCGCCCCTTCGACAACGAAGTACTGGCCTACGACCCGTGGCTACCGGATGCGGTACTGCGGGATGCTGGAACCAAACCGGCCTCATTGGAAAGGACACTGCGCGAGAGCCAGTTCATCTTCATCTTTGCCACCGCCACAGAGGCGAACCAACATCTGCTCGATGCCGCAGCGTTGGATCTGATTCGAGACGATGCGCGCATCATTCTCGTCAGCAGAGCAAACGTGATGGACTACGACGCTCTCCTGGAGCGCCTCCAAGCCGGCCGGTTCTTCGCCGGAGTAGATGTTTGGCCGGTGGAGCCAGTCCCCGCGGACAGCCCGTTCCGAAACCTCGAAAACGTCATCCTCTCCCCGCACCGCGCCGGAGGAATCCCCGAAGCCTTCTACTCCATCGGCGACATGGTGAACGATGACCTGGAGTTAATGGCCGCAGGCCTTGCCCCGGTCCGTCTGCAATCCGCAGCGCCCGAGCTCGTGAGCCGCTACCGCAACAAGCCCGTGGGCTAATGTCCCGCTCAATTGTGCTTGAGGACGACTACATGCGCGTAGTTTGTTACCCCGAGCATGGATTTACCATCGGGTCCCTCGTTGACAAGCGTCACGACGTTGAACTGCTGTGGAACCCGCCGGAACCGGACTTTGGGGCGCTGACCATGGACCTGGGACCGGCCGGTGCGGCTTCGAGTGAGTACTTTGACCGGCGGATCCTCGCCGGCGGCTGGTTCGCCATGTTTCCCAACAGCGGACCAGCCGACTCGGAAGGTGGGCGGTGGATGCACGGCGAAGCTCCCCGCATTCCATGGCAAGTAGTCTCAGTGTCGGACGATGGGGTCGTCTGCGAAGTACTGACGCCAGCATCCCAATTCAGGCTCACACGAACCGTAGGACTTACCGAGGGGCTTTTGACCGTCCAGACAAGGGCCGTGAACACCTCCGCGCATCCGATCGAAGTAACGTACGGCGAGCACCCATGCTTCAGAAGGGAGGCCTTCGCGGGCGGCGCGGTGAACACTTCACGGGGTACCCCAGGCATGATCGGCTCACAGGGAGACCCCAGGAACTCACAGCTGGTCCCTCGTCAAACCTTTCTCTGGCCAACGGCAAAAGCCCGAAGCGGCGAGGACACGGATCTTGGCCACATTCCTCAAGAGCCGGACGGCCGCCACAACCACATAGTCATCGCCCCGGCCGACGGAAGCCTTGAATTGTTCTCCCCCTCGGACTCCCACATCAGAATTTCCTGGGAACCGGCGGCCATGGACTACGCCCTGTTGTGGCAGCACTACCAGCCCGAAGGCAGTCCTTGGGATGGTGATGTGCTGGCCATCGAACCAACGTCTACGCCCGAGCGAACCTGGGAAGAGTCGGTGAAGGCCGGATCAACCCGGACCGTCCACCCGGACGAATCGATTGAATTCGGCTGCTCTCTGCAACTCTTGGCCCGGCAAAAAGACAACACCTCGCCCCCGTCCGCCCGGCCCAGCGAGGCACCGCTCAATGGGCCACCCGATGCCCTCCCCACTGCCTAAAGGCAACACCTCGTCAACAACTTTTAGGAACTGGAACAATGACACACGACCTTCCCGCCGAATCTTCACCAGCCCAGGGCCGGGCTGAGAGACGCCCCTTGGGTGTTGCTGCGATCGGATACGCCTTTATGGGCAAGGCCCACTCCAACGCATGGCGGAACGTGGCAAGCTTTTTCGACGTTCCGGCGTTCGAGCAGAAAGTATTGGTTGGCCGGGATGCCGGACAGGTCTCGGAAGCAGCAGCGAAGTACGGCTGGGCTGAATCCGCCACTGATTGGCGGTCGGTGCTGGAGCGGGACGATATCGACATCATCGATATCTGCGCCCCGGGCTGGATGCACGCCGAAATCGCCATCGCGGCCTTGGCCGCGGGCAAGCACGTCCTTGTGGAGAAGCCTCTGGCCAACACGTTGGACGAAGCCGAAGCGATGACGAAGGCAGCCGCAGCGGCACGGGAACGTGGCATTCAATCCATGATCGGTTTCAACTATCGCCGTGTACCCGCCTTGGCTTTGGCCCGTGAGTTGATTGCCGAAGGCAGAATCGGCACCATCCGGCACGTCCGGGCCGCCTACCTGCAGGATTGGCTGTCCGATGCCGCATCACCCATGTCATGGCGGCTACGCAAGGAAACGGCTGGCTCAGGCGCTCTTGGGGACATCGCTTCCCACGCCATCGACCAGATCCAATACCTCACGGGCCAAACCATCCTGGAAGCAACAGGAACCCTGAAGACCTTCGTCGCGCACCGCCCGGGACCGGATGGGAATGAGGAGGTGACCGTGGACGACGCCGTGTGGGCCACCTTCTGGCTCACCGAAAACATGGGTGCTTCCGTCGAAGCCTCCCGAGTTGCGACCGGACAGAAGAACAGCCTGCGGATCGAGGTTTATGGGACCGACGGCGCCCTGACCTTCGATCTTGAAAACCTCAACGAACTCCGCTTCCTAGATGCCACTGCCCCGCCACGGGAACAGGGCTTCCGCCGATTGCTGGTCAACGAACCCGAACACCCGTACATGGAAGCTTGGTGGCCACAGGGGCACATCATCGGATGGGAGCATACCTTCACCCATCAAATCCGGGATTTCCTGGTCGCGATCGAGGATGGCATTGCTCCATCGCCGTCATTCGAAGACGGACTCCAGGTACAGCGCGTCTTGGCCGCCGTCGAAGAATCCGCCAACAACAAGAGCACCCTGACAGTCATCCCAGCACCGCCGGGCCGCTAACAGCCACAAGCCCAGCCCGGACAAGCTAAAGACAACACAACAGGATCCACCCCAACCAACATTGCTGCCCGAAACCTCCTCCGACAGGACGGGTACTGGAGTGACCCCGGCGTAGGAAGCCGCTTCGTGAAAGAGGTCGTCCATCAATCCGGGAACGCACCGGCCCGGACTTTCACGTCGGGCTCCGACTGTCCATCGAACGTTACGGATTGGTCATGGCCGACATGGTCCAGCTTGTCCGAGAACTGCTCGCCAGCAGGGACCTCGCCGATCCTGGCTACCGCGCGAACTCCTTCCCCGTGACACGGGGCCACCTCCGCGCGGAGAAGCTGGAAGAGCCCTTCGTGACGTACTTCGCCGGCAACTGGCCACAGTTGGTGGAAGGCTGACGGCACCCAATTGCCAATGGCACGGTGAGAGGCTGCGGCAATCCTTGGGGGCACCTCGGACCCCAAGCAGACCGCCCCCACCGTCAGCCATCAATCGATCTGGAGCCGGCAGACACTTCGCTGCATCGGCCCCGGAAGAGCACGCACGTTGGTCAGCTACTCGGGCAACTCCCCCGCTGCAATTCGCTCAGCCGTCCGCCGGTAGGCCTGGGAGATGTAATCCTCAACATCCGTGGCAGCAATACGCCACACGTTCCGGCCACCGACCTGGAACCCCCTAAGTTCGCCGGACTTCAATAACGCCCTGATCTGGCCCACTGAAACGTTCAGTTCTTCGGCGACCTGCTCGACAGTCAGGAACCGGTGCTTCTTGGCTTCATCGGACATTCGTCCATCGTAGAAGGAGGAAAGCGAGGTAACTCGCGCCGCACCATCTGTAGGCCCAACGACCTAGGGAAAGTTAGGGAATGTTGTTGTACACTGAACGTGAGCTTCCATCCTGAGGGGTGGAGGAAGTGAAGCCAGGACCCCCGCTGTTCATAACGGGACCTGGCTTTCGCGTTTTCTAGAGATCTATCCGCGAGATCTTGACGTCCTCAAGGATCGTTTTGAAGTATCTGGGTTCTCCAGCTTCAGCATCCCCAATGGCACCTAAGACTTGATCAGCGATCCAAAGCATTGGGTCCTCGGAACCCCTAAGCCACTCGACTCGCAAGCCGACGGGCAGGGCGCCCTTGCCTCTGAGGTTGGGGATCAGTTGCCGATCGCGTTGGTTCAGCGATTGGGTCCGAGCTTCGAAAGTCACGCTCGTACCACCCAGATCTTCCACCTCCCAGCAAAGCCTTTCAATGCACTTGGCACGTGCGCGCTCCTGCCGCCGCGGATCCAGGGGGCTGGCGATAACAACAATATGGTCCAGACTCAGGGAAGATACGGCTTCTACAGACAGCATCTTGGCTCTGGGGTCCAGATCTCGCCAATGAAGTTTCGGGCCCTTCTTGTGAATCCCCAACATGGCCTCGCGAGCCTGGGTCGCCGTCACCTCGTCCGCAAGAGCGGCACCAAGCATGTACATGGGTGATGGCACCTTGGTAAGGCGCATACTCTCATCGCTCCATGCCCCAATGCTTCTCGGTTCGCCTCCCGTCAACCCACCCATGCGCTTCGTACCCTCCCCTGCTGCAGCCACCCCGCCTCAGAGCAGGCTTCCAATCATCATCGAGACTACCATGATGTGTATCAATGAAACATATTGCCGTGTATTGTGTTGTCATGACACAAAATTCGATGGGCATTGGTCGACGCATCAGCGCTTTCCGTAAACGGGAGGGTCTATCAGCCCAGGATTTGGCGGAAGATTCTGGAATGTCCCGGTCAGTCATCGCCAATATCGAGACGGGGCGTCGCGAAGACATCACGGTCAGTGAGCTCATGGCGTTATCGAGAGCCTTGCGCGTACCTCCCGTGGCTATCCTCTTTGACGTAACGAGACCACTCGCCCCAGTACCCGCTTCCAGCGATGGCGAGCCTGAGATTATGCCGATGAGAACTATCGATCTCGTAGACTGGTTTGCCGGCATCGACGGCCCGGCGGAGTGGAGCTACGACCGTGCGTCAATGGAGGAAGAACTAGCCACCAAAGGACCGGCGGTCATGCCAATGACCAACCTGGTCTTGGAAGCAACCTATAGCGACAGCGGGTGGGATGCAATCCGCCTCCTCACCGTAGGACGGCAGCTTCGAACCGCCAGAGAGACCCACGCCGAGCTCATCCGCGACTTCGCATTTGATGTAAAAACGGGGAGTTTCGGTTGGGAGCCGAACCCGGACGAGCATCGCCATCTAATGGACGCCGTGAGTGACCTAGTTGATATCGAAGCAGCCATCCCGCTGGAAGAATTCGTGAACAAAGTTAAAGAGATCGCTCCCGGCAAAGCCTCCGATGCTGAGACAGCGGTGAGACGTTTGCGCTCGTCCGCCCAAGACCTTCGCCGCTTCAAGGGTCTGCTGAAATCCTTGGGCGGGGACGCAGGCGAGTCCGCCCTTCAAATAGACGACGAACACTCGTTTCCCTCCTTCGGGCGCGAGCAGATCCTCACCCTTTGGACACGGATGAAGTTTCAGTTCCTGCGGGACCTCGTCGAAGGCGACTTCAATCCCAAGAAGCACCGGACATACGATCAGATTCAAAGGGCAATCAAGACGGGAAAGCTACGCCGTAAACCGGAACAAACTTCATGAACAGATTCATCTGAGATGAGAATCAGATTTCTTACGCCGCCGTATCCCGCCGGAGCCGCCCAAGGGTACTGTTGCTTCGAACTCCACCCAGAGCCTGGTGATAGGTTCGAGAAGCTGCGGAGGGAACCATACTCCCGCGCGAAAAGTGGCGCCATCCATAAGGACCACGCCAGATGTCAGACTACTCGTTGGGCGCCGGTGACCTGACCTCGTACCACGCCCACTATCATTTCTAAACGAATCATCGACGTCGTCACCAGAAGCTGCCACCTGGAAAGTGCTCCTGGCGAAGCTCGTTAATACCAGTCCGTGCGAACGTTGCTGTCCCCCACCCACCTGCCACCCCTTTTCCGAGCCACGTAAGAGAGAGGGGCGTCAGGAATAATTATGTCCAGACAGATTTAATTGCGGCGGAGTCTCTCCCGTAAGGCCTCGTCGAGTAGGTCTGTAATGGTGATTCCGTATCTCATCGAGTAGGCATCCAGTTCATCGCGAAGGCCAATCTCAATCTTTGATGAGAAGGGTTCCATGCGGCGCTTACTTCTCGGTCTTCCTGGACCCGGACGCCTCGCCTCGAGGTCAGTTGGGGGTGCCAGTTCCGCTTGTACTTGTGCGTTCGCCGCGGTGGCCTGAATAGACTCCCCCTGTTCCACAGTTACAGTTCGCTTCTCCGCGGATGTCAGAACGTCCACGACATCGGCGGCTGGTGCTTTACGGATTGATGATTTGCGATCCAAAGCCATGATTAATTCACCCCATCCAGATAGCGTGCATGCGCAACAAATTTTTCGGTCATGATAGCCGCTCCACGGCCTGCTAGCTTGGTGAGTGGCGAGCGTGTACTGACGGAGTCCTGCATCGCCGTTCGGAGAGGAAGATGAGGCTCTCTTACGTCGGCGCCGTAGGTATCCTCCAGCTCTCCGATTTGGAAGGAGTGTTCGGAAGTGAGGGGTGAACTCGTCTTATTGATGATGATGCCCAGGAACTCCAGCTGAGGATTCAAATGCGGAAGGGACCTGACCTTCTTCACTGTGTCGAGAAACTCCGTCACGCCCTTCACAGAGAAGGCTGCTGGTTCAGTGACGGCAAGTACACGATCCGCCCAAATGAGTCCGTTCAACGTCAGTCGCCCGAGGGCTGGTGGAAGGTCGATGAGGATGTGGTCGTATTGTTGAAGCTCGTCTGCCCCATATGCTGCAGTCTTGAGCCGCATCTCGGGCGTTAAGAGTGCCTCCGACTCAAGTCGTGCCAGGGACTCAGAACTTGGGATCAGATCAATACCCGGCCATGTAGTTTGGGTGATGGCTTGCCCGAGTGTCCCCGATTCTCCCCCGTACAGCACATCGAACACGTCAAACTCCCCAGCCCCTTCAAGTGCTTCCGTGACATTCGATTGAGGGTCGAGGTCGATTACCAGCACGCGCTTTCCAATGAGACGCAGGCCTGTAGCCAGCCCCAGCGTCACTGACGTCTTGCCCACGCCGCCCTTGCGGTTACCTATAGCCGTAACTCTCATACTGGTCCTCCAAAGCCTGCCGGGTATTGATGAAGATCAGTCAATACATCCTTCAATCAATCATTCATTCGATCCAGACATCAATCTATCAAGCAATCAATACATCTCGCAATCCATCAATACATCGATCAATCTTTCTGTCATGACATAATTATTTATTAGTGGGTTATCGCTTCGGTCGGCGGCCCAAGGCGTGAAAGTGGTAGGGGTCGTTTGCCCATCCGCTCCTGGGCAAACGACCAGTTCGCCCCGTTACGGCAGAGCCTCCCGGACTGAGAACAGTGCGCCCATGGCTTAACGCCCACATCAATCAATCTTTCTGTCATGACATAATTATTTAATGGTAATTGCCCAACTACTTGTGAGTTTCCTAGGGCGCTTAAGGCCGAGGCGTCAGTCGCGCCGCTTACGGGGAGAACAAGTAACAGCACGGAACAATCCGCGGCAAGCCTGTAGCGCTTGCAACCCATAAAATAGGAGATCGTCAACAAAACCTGACAGATAGGACGTCGCATGGAATGGGATCTAGGAGACGGATTCCACTGCGGACGACTTGGGGTCCTTTTAGACGATGGTCGACTGGGGTCCAGCCACCAACATGACGGGACGATCAGCGTCCAAGGAATCACTGGCCGACACAAACGAGATCCGCACAGGCCCGGCTACGAGTTGCTGGTGGAAAGCGCAGCTGCAGGTTGGCAAGGTAGCTGCGAATGCGGCTGGACCGGTAGAAAGTGGCAGCGAGTCCTTGGGGCAGGTAGTACCGACATGGCGAGATACCGAGCAAAAGCATTGATCGGATCACCAGCTATACCGCCCTTATCGGTAGAAGAGTCCATCATGAGCGAATGGCAGAAACATGTACAGGCCTGGGCACTGCAAATGGCGGCTCGCAGTTATGACCGGGCAGCTGCCCGTCTTGACGAGGCTGTCAACGCTGCACGAGACTCTGGTCTGACATGGGCCGATGTAGGCGCAGAAACTGGAATGTCACGCCAAGCAGCACATCAACGATGGACCCGATCTAGATAATCCTGCTCAGATGGAGCTACACAACCTATACAAACAAACGACGTTCTGTCTTCACTTGCTAACGATCTCGTCGTCCGAGACCTGTGGTCCTCCCGCTCCGGGTCACATCGCTCTGGTGAACGCCATATCAGCGAGGGTCCATTCGTCAGGTGGTCCTTCATAGGCTTCCCACGGGTAATCTTCGGTAGGGGATAGGAGCTCCGCTACCGTATTCACATTTCTCGAAAGCCACTCCCGCCAGATGACCCGCTCGATGCGGTACCTCTGTAGCTGGCCGGCCACGGACTCGAGAACTCCAAAGTATTCAGCAAGTTCGTGGAGGGACGTCGAAGCGACGACTGTCCAGGATCTTCCACCATTCCTTGACACCATGTTCCAGGCTGCCAAGGTCTCAAGACTTTCGCTCACGGCCGTCCTGGACAGTTTTGTCTGACCCACCAACTCTGTGGTGGTCAAACCGGGAGTGCGCTCCAGTGCTTCGTATACAAACGCTGCAGGCAGGCCCAGTTCCCTGAAGACGGGCCTGAGCGCATGGATCTTCCCCTTCCGCCAGGACAAATCTTCGGCACTTGGCAGAAGGCCTTCAGGAATTGTCAACATGTATAAGTCTCCCTTGGTCCCTCGCCCGCGCTCCACCAGGGTCACTAGAGGATCCTTTTCAGAGCGCAGAGCTCTCAGGTGGGAGCCCACGGTTGTGTGGTCAAGACCTGTCGCCACTGCGATTGAACGATCACCAAACTCAACAAAACGAGAAGCGGTCATGTGAGCGGCTGCTCCCAGAGCTCTCAAAACCATCCGCCGAGCCAGGCCGATGCGGGAGCTAGCATAAACGGGCTCTCTTAGTCGTAGCGCGTTTTCCCAAGTCCGCAGGTAGCGGTGCTCGCTGGCGGCATCTAGGTTAGACGCGGCTCCTGGGGGGGCCTGTGTATTTGGCTGGCTTGTGGGGGATCTACGTGCATTGTTATTCCCTTCACCTTTGAACTGGTTTTTTCGTAGGTAGGTGATCGCGTTTTTCCAGTCTCGCTTCAGAGAGGGAAGTCTGTGGCTGGAGGGGTAGCGGGCATAGAAAGACGCGAGTCCGGGCCAAACACCCTGAAGCACCCGCCGTTCTACATCCATGAGTTTCATGCCCGCGGCGGCCGCAGCGGTCAGGACAGCCTGACGTGCCTCTGAATCTGATGCGTACCGGTTCGCATCGTACAGGCCTGATAGCGCCAGCTGCTGCATAGGCCTGGACATCCGACCGGCCATTTGCGGTATTTCAAAAGCTGAGTTGTCTGCAGACAACGGCTGCTCCAGTCTCAGCCGTCGTACACCAGCGATTTCGTCCTTTAGGTCTGCGCGAATTGTTGCCCATACTTGTTCCTTGTTTGGGCGTTTCGCAACGTCATACGCCATGCTGAGGCTCATGGCGAGTTCCTGGTAGCCGCCACGCTTGTGCGGTGACCCAGGGGTTCGCATGCAACCGTGAAGCATGTTCTGGTGCGGCGTCTTGTCCAGTGTGCGGTATCGGGTGCCTAATGCCTCGACAACATCTCGTGCTTCAGAAAAGGCAATCCGTTTTTCCAGCGGTATGTATACGTGCCGTCCTCCATTGGGCGAGTGATCTTCAATCCACCGAGCCCCACAGTTGTGCAGCCATGTTTGAAGAGATTTCACATCGGATTCCACCCAGTCGATGCCCGCAATCGACGAGTCGAAGTCAAGGAAGATTGCCGAGCAGCTGCCGTCTTTGCCGAAGATCCGAACGGCCGCAGGAAAGGTGGGGAGGGTCTCAGTCAGAGCGCGTTCGTGCTTCTGGGGATAGGTCTTGCCGCCGTCCCGGGAGAGGCGGATGCGGGGTTGACCTGCAAGAAGAGGCGCCAGCGCAGCCCACACTTGAGCGGCGTTGGAGGTCTGGGATGGCTCCTGAGACACGCCAGTAGCGTCGGCTGCTGGCAGCACGAGAGCGTGCTGTTGTACGATGATTTTGTTCCTGTTCAGGGAATGACGAAGGGCCGATCCTGCCAGATCGGTTTTGCTACACAAATGAAGGCCTGTTAGGGACTTCCATATACGATTTACGATCTGTCTGCCAGCAAGCTATCCGGATCGTGAATCTTCAGCTTCGAAGGCCCGCTAATGGCGGGCCTTCCTTGTATCTACGAGGCCATGCGGATCGGGAGTTCATCCTGCTGAGTGAACTGACCCAGCAAAGCCAAATCTTCGCGCAAGGACCGGTCGACTGCAGAGGCAACATAGTCGGTGACAGTCATGCCTTTTGCGGCGGCGATCATGTGAACGTCCTCCGCGGTCTTGGCCGGCGTGCGGAAGCCAATGTATTTGCGGAGGCCCTTGCTGGGCCGACCGCCTCCACGATTGATTACTGCGCTCATTGTCAGGTCCTTTGAATCTCGCACAACCAGAGGTTGTAGCTGGTTCATTGTTGGTGCCACGTGCAGTCGATCGAATTTCTGTTTACAGCTATCGACTGAATCGAACCTAGCACCGTGCCGAGTCCCATCGGGGGATTTGTTTACAGAAAACGGCCGTGCGTGTCGCCGCCCACTGCTTGTGAAGCTGATGGCTGGCTTCAGCCTTGATGCGGGTGAATGTCGGGTCCATCTATTCACGCACATGGGCTCAGCGTCCAGCGAGTTGGGGGGGTGAAAGAGACAGGACTGGGCGCGGCGCCATGCAACAGTGGTGGGGTGCCCGCGGCGGCAGTCCCTTGAATTCAAGCCACGCCATCCTTTCGTTCCTGCGACAAGCGTCCGCCGAAACCCGCTTTTCAGTGAACCTGATAGGTACCCATGCGGGTTCCGGCGGCATCAACTTGAATCCCCCAAGAAATCAAGTACGAGACAGCCTACAGACATGCTTCGCACATGCACAACTCAGTTGTTACTCATGGCCTATACGGTATGCATGACATCAGGTAAAGTTTTGTGTCGGCTGTCCGCCGCTCTATAGCGGTCGCATCGCAAGCAGCTGACCTTGGCTGAAGGAGCTTTGAGATGGCAAATGGGGGTCGTAGCGTGTTCCTTACGCAACAGCAGAAGAAGGAGCGCCTGGCGGATCGCATGGGCATCCTGGTGGATATCTGGGAGTCCGACAACAACGCGGCGCTTACGTACAATCACGTGGAGGAAGCACTTTCTGCCAACGGGATCCATCTGTCGCGGACACGGTGGTCATATTTGATCAATGGCACTGGCAGCCTGGTGACCGATCAGGAACTTCTGAGGGGCATCGCAGAATTCGTTTTTGATGTGCCGGCCAGCTATCTCGTTGATCTCAACAGTGAGACTCCTCCCGAGGTGGAAGCGCGGATGGAGTTCCTTGTACAGATGCGCAAGCTCAAGGTGAAGAACTTCGCTGCAAGGAACCTAGGCGCGACGTCGCCGGAAACACTGCGGATGATCACGAGGATTATCGACTCGTCGATGAACGGTGAGGATGAATGACCCTCCCACCTGTACAGGACAAGGTTCGGGAGTTGTGCGGTGACGGCACGACGTCGATGAAGGAAGTCGTCGAACGCCTGACCGTGATCTGCGAGAAACCGATCAATCTGATCGAGTACAACGAGTCCTGGGGTTCCCTGACGGCGTTCAAGGCCGAATTCGAAGATCGCATCAACGTGTATTTCCCCCCGCAGAAGTCCCAGCAGTACAAGCTCCACTGCATCTATCACGAGCTCGGACACATCTACTTGGAGAGCCTTCAGGTAGCCCTTGCCCTGCCGGATCTCTCTGGAGAAATGCTGAGGGAAACCGCGGACGCGATTAGCATCACCTGCCGTTCGGTTCCGAACCACCCTGTCGAGCGGTGGGTGGAGGATTTCGCGTTCGAGATGTCGAAAAAGACACGTTCACGCAGCTCCTCCGATCTTGATCCTTTCCTCTGATAAACCATGAAACTGTTGCTCTTTGGGCTGCTGAGCGCCCTATGCCTCCTTCGGATCCCCTCGGTGGTCAAGGTCGCGGAATCCCGAGCCTCGTGGGTGGCCTCGATCTTCGGGCTCGCGGCACTCTATGTGTTGGGAACGGTTACACCGTTGGAGGATATTGACCGCTACCTCGGTGGCATCAATGTGACGAACCTGCTCCAGGCCGTCTTCGCGCTCCTGGCAATCTTCTTCTTCAACGACAGCGTGCGGCGTCTTGCGAACGTACCCATAATCAGATGGACTTACTACGCGCCGTTGCTGAGCATTCCCATCATGGTTGCCAGCTTCACCCTGATTCAGGACAAAGGTCCAACGGCCGCGGACTTCATCGATACCCGCATGGACCAGCTCGCTACCGCCGTGTACAGCGGCATATACATGCTCGCGCTGTTGTTCACCGTCCTCAGGATCATCTACATGCTTCGGCACAAAGCCAAGGGACTGTACGCCACATTCTCAGCGGGCCTGCTGGTGGTTGCGGTCGCCGTTTCGTGCCACATCACCTACGTGGTGCTGTTCCATTTCTCGCCCTCGGACGCCCTAGCCCGGGATATCGGCGCCTGGTTTGACCGCCTTTTCTATGTAGGCCTTTCAGTGACCGCCGCGGGATGGTTGATTCTCTTCCTGTCGAAGCAGCTGCCCAGACTGCGTCTCTGGATGATCGATGCTCTGTGGCTGACCGCATTGAGGATGCGCGTCCGTGCCGATCGGTCACGAGTCAGTCCGGCCTGGGATCTCTTCAATGAAACGCTCGAAAACGGCGTCTACAAAAGCCTCATTGTTCTGCACAACTACGAGCGGGTGAACTTGATGGACTTCCCGGACTCTGTTCAAGGCAGGATCAGCAACATCGAAGCCAAGCTCGACGCGCGGACCTAGCTCTGATCGGTCAAGATCCTGTTCCTAACCCACCTGGTCAGTTCGTTGGTGAAGGTAGAAGGCGAGGCGTTCCACTCCTGGGTGTGGTGAGCCTCGGGTAGTGATATCAAGGTGACGGTGGTCGGATTCGCGCGTTGGAACCCGGCCGAGATCTCC
Source organism: Paenarthrobacter sp. E2MeOHC11 (assembly GCF_058744955.1). NCBI lineage: Bacteria > Bacillati > Actinomycetota > Actinomycetes > Micrococcales > Micrococcaceae > Paenarthrobacter > Paenarthrobacter sp. E2MeOHC11. Next base: position 118,125 of record NZ_CP196674.1, read on the forward strand.
CAAGGAACTTCTTGATCAGCGGTCGAGTGCAAGACCAAGGTGGGGACATCCACTCTGTTGGCTACGTCCACCCAATCGAGCGCATCGAAATCAATCGGTTCTTCCAGCCCGAGCATCCTCGCGAACACGGGGACACCCAACAGGCGCATAACAAGGCCGGCACCAACCGCCGGCACCCGGGCGCGCACTGCTCCTGCTGTAATGGCTTTCCGCCAGCTGGTGACGGGACCTACCAGGACGAGCCCGACGATCCTGTCCCGGTGGGCGCTGCGCTCTGCCGTAAGCAGGGCCATGGTCCCACCCATGGACCAGCCGGAGAGGATGACGCGCTTGGCTCCCTGAGCAACGGCATAGGACACGGCACTTTCCACGTCACGCCATTCCGTTTGCCCCAGGTGACTCGATTCCGCCTGGGGCGGGCTGACCTCGACGTCACTGCGAAAAGTGGGAACCAGAGATGTGAATCCTAAGGAGCTGAATGCATGGACATCTCGGAACATGATCGACCGGTCCGTCCAGCTGCCATGGATATGGATCACCCACACGTCCTGATTTGCGGCCTCAAATAGCCATGCCGGCGCCGCACCGTACTCGGTGGGGACATCCACCTCTTGATAGTGACCGCGGACGGCAGCTGGCTCAAAGAAAACGTCGGGGGTCCAATCGACGATTGGACCAAGACCTCCCGGCGTAGAGCTTGACTGATCGAGCAGCCTTTCTACGAATTTTTGTTCCTCGTCGATCAGGGTGACCGCACCGACTCGCGTGTATTTGGCCGTCACAGGGTCGAACACGCCGAAGTCACCTGGGGCTTTGGTGTAGTCGTCCAAGTCAATGCGGACGCGACGTCCGCCGTCCACCATCTCTGCCCGGCGGTAGTCCTTTGGGCCTCGCTTGACGATTTTCCGAGCCATGACGATGGAGAACCCGGAAAGCCCTGCGGCCGGCACAAGGAACGCCAAGCAGCACAGGATGCGCCGTTTCGTCAGCATTGGGTCTTCGTCCTCCAAGGCGGATCACGGGGGAATGGGACCCAGACATCGTATCGTCCCTTACTGCTTGGTGACGGCGTAGATCATGCTCACTACAGGCGTTGCACATGTTCACTACAGGCATGTAACGTGCTTAGTGAAACAAGAAGGTATTGCTATTTGACAAGGCTTGTTATGACTGCGGCGTTCATCTACCGCGGAGGTAGCTGACATAGGCAGGAAGCATCTCGAACTCCACGGCATCAATATTGGCCTCGTACTTCACGCGCCTGCCATGACGTTGACCTGCAGGAAAGTCGGCCGTGACCGCGCCGGAAGCCTCGAGTGCTTCCAGGTGGTGTTGAAGACTGGGTCGGGTCAGCTTCCTGTTGTCGTCGTCCAGGACGATCCCCTTGAGGATTTCGCCGGTGGTGCAGGGGCCGTTCTGATGCAGGTAACGCAGTATGGCCGCGTGGGCACGATTCCCGAGAACTTCGATGGCTGCCTCAACCTCCTGCGGATGATTGGGCTGGATGAGGCGCGGCATGCGTCTATCTTGCCCGATTATTCGGATAGCTCTGAGTCGCAGCATAAAGTGTATCGCTAAATGATCAACTTTGAGCTACAGTCAAATTGTAGGCCTTACTCGAAAGAAGGAGGCGCAACGTCCTTCGGAAGGGGATCCTGCCGAAGGACGAGATGCGTCTCATGCTGACGATGTGACAAGCATCTTGGTTGGAGCGAGAGAAGAATGGCACGCCAGCGTGGACTTGATTGTCAGTCGCTGGCAGTAGACAAGAAGCGATGCCCATGGGGGAGGGACAGGTTTTGAAGAACATGCTGCTGTTCTGTACACAGCGGCCGTTGAACGCGTCACTGCCTAACTGCCGCAAGCAACGTCCGGTGGTGAAGCGATGACCGTCCGCAAAGTCATTACCGGTGCCTCGATCGTTGCGCTGCTGACCGCTGGGCTTGTCACTGTTGTCCTGGATGACAGTGATCCGGCGCAGGCGGCATCATCGTGTGCTGCACCCGCCGGGGCAGCCGCTGGATCTGCCCCCGCCGGGGGAGTGGCCGGGTTTGATGCCGAGCAAATGAAGAATGCCCAAGCGATCATGAACGCCGCCAAGTCACTCAAGCTGCCCGTCTCCGCGCAGCTGATCGGCATCCAGGCTGCGATCGGTGAGTCCACGCTCCGCGTCATCGACTACGGCGACGGAGCCGGGCCGGATTCGCGTGGTCTGTTCCAGCAGCGCGCCAACGGCGCGTGGGGATCCTACACAGACCGGATGGACCCCACCATTTCGGCGACGAACTTCTTCAAAGCCCTCCAGAAGGTGGAGGGCTGGGAAACCCTCGAACCGACCATCGCCATCCACCGGACACAACGGAACGCGGATCCGAACCACTACACGAAGTTCCGTGCCCAAGCCACTGAAGTCTTCAAAGCCCTGGGCGGGGAATCCGCCGCCGCCGTGGACCCGTCCGGTGTCTGCCCGGCCGAAGGCAACCAGGTTGTCGGGGAATTGGCCGGTAAGTGGGTCGCTCCCATGGAAGGGGCGATCAACAGCAGCGGCTACGGTCCCCGCCCTGCACCTCCCGGCACCGCCGGGGGAGTACTGGCCAACTTCCACTACGGCATCGACTTCGTTCACCCAGGCGGGCCGGGAACGGTTGTTGCCCTGACGGACATGAAAATCGTCAAGGTCCGCAACCTCGATGGCCTGTTCGGCACCGGGGTGACCGGCCAGACCATGGACGGGAAGCTCACCATCGGCATGTACCACATGGAGGCCGGATCGGTGAAGGTCAAGGAAGGCGACACCGTAGCCGCCGGAACACCCTTGGGCGCCGAAGGCGCAACGGGCAACGTCACCGGCCGCCACCTGCACATGGAGTTCTTCGCCGGCGCCCTGCCCAACCCCATGGTCCCGATCAATCCCACCATCGACCCGACCCCGATCATGAAAGAGAAAGGCATTCTCTGATGCGCAAGCACCTCGCACTCACCGCCGCACTGGCCGTTGCGCTCTCGCTGAGTGCCTGCGCCGGAAACGCGGGCACCGAACCCGCCACCAATTCCACCCCCACCGTGAATACCGGGCAGTCCGGCCAGGAGAGCCACAATGCCGGCGACGGCCACGACCACGGCGCCGATGAGCATTACGGCGTCCCGGAGGTGACGTGGGACGCCGCCGCTGAGAAGTCGGTCAAGGACACCGCAGCCAAGGTCATGGGCCTGTTCGCCCGTCCCGATGTCCCGGAGACAACCTGGTTCGCTGACCTCGCCCCACATCTCGCACCGGAATACGCCGAAGACGCGAAGTATATCGACCCGGCCAGGGTGCCCATCCGGAAAGTCACGGACGGGCCCGCTATCAGCAGGGACGCCGGCAATCCGCTGACCGTCACGGCAACGTTTTCCACCGATGCGGGCCCCTGGACGATGTTCCTGCACCGGTCAGGACAGCAGCAACCATGGCTGGTCACAGCCATAACACCCCAAGAACCGACGTCATGAAACCACCCACAGAACCTGAAACGAGCGAGAGGAACCATCCGATGAGCACGAACTGGCAAGGAAGCGAACGGAAGAGCCGCGCACCCATCAGCCTGACCGACACCGAACCCGAAGAAATCACCCCGGAACCGGCCCCGATCATCCACGCAGTACCGGATGCCGAACCGGCCGCAGCAGCAAAGGCCGAAACCCCTCTGGTGGAGGACCTGCACCGGGAGGCTCCGCTGGTCAGCGGCCGCCGCAGCGCCGCTGTGCTCAGGAAGGAGAACGTGAATGACCAGCTGCCGCCGGCCACCGGCTGGCAGGCATTCCTGCGGGCGGTCAGCTTCGGTCTGATCAGCCCCAAGGTGGGCGCAGCGGAGTTGGCACGCCGGGCGGACCTGTCCGCGATCCAGCGCGTGTATTCCCGCCCGATGCAGATCATGGTCGCCCAGCCCCTGGGAGGTGTGGGCAAGACGATGTGCAGCGTCGGTCTGGGTTCCACGTTCGGGATCCACTCCGGGCAGCAGACGCTGGTGTGGGACAACAACGAGATGATGGGCACCGCCGGCGTCCGGACCAATGCGAACGACTCCACCCGCACCGTGTGGGACCTGTTGAACGTTCTGGAGTCCTTCGAGACCGTCACCGCCCGCAAGGGCGAGCTGTCCTACTACACCCGCCATCAGGGGAACAACCAGTTCTCCGTCCTGGTCGCGGACGAGGACGCGGACCGGATGAAATCCATTGGTGCCGATGAGTTCAACCGCATCCACACGGTGGTGAGCCGTTTCTACGACACCATCATCGTGGACACCGGGAACAACACCCGCTCAGCGAACTGGCTCGCCTCCATCGAGGTCACCGACCAGCTGGTGATCCCCACAACGCTGAAGCGCAACGCTGTCGTCTCCGCACTGCGGATGATCGAACAGCTTGAATCCATGTCCGAGCGCACCGGCAACCCGCACTACAGAGACCTGGTGACCAACGCCGTCGTCCTCGTCACCCAAGGCGGCGGGGCGAAAGTATCCGCAGCCGAGCAGGCAGAGCTTCGCGAAAACCTCTCCTCCGCAGTACGGGTGATGATCGACATCCCGTATGACGGGGCGCTGGACACCGGCTCGATCATCGACTGGCAGCTCGTCGGCGACCCGGCCCGCCGCGCCTTCGAACGCGCCGCAGCGGAAATCGCTGAAGGCCTCCTGGCCGTTGACCGCGCCACCGCGACCAAAACCATCAACCGATAAGGAAACCAAAAACAATGTTCAGCACCATCAGCAACGAAATCATCATCCGATCCGCCGCGCCCATGATCGACAACCCGCTGGACGGCGTGACCCCCAGCATCAGCGTCCTCGGCGTCAAGTTCGAAGGAGCCGTCCAAATGGTCCTCGGTGCCCTCTGGGCTCTTGCCCTGCTCATCCTGGCTGGATACTTCATCTGGAACCTCATGAAGTGGGGCGTCGCCCGCAACCGCGGCCACTCCGATGACATCGAAGAAGGCGCAGCAGGGGCCAAGAAGACCGGTATGGCCTTCGGTATGGCCGCCGGGGCCAGTGTCATCATCGGTGGCATTCTGGCTCTCGCAACGGCAGCAGGAGCCTAGCCCATGCGGAAGCACTGGAAACTCCTCACAGCCTTGGGGGCGGTGATCCTGGTCATCGCTGTTGCCGTCGTACTCCTGAACCCGCCCGCACCGGCGGCCAAGCAGGATGACCCCAGCCCCCTGCAGTCATCCGGGAAGTTCGGATTCCCAGTCACCGGGATCAAGATCGGCGAGGGCGGGACCAAAACCGCCAGTGACGGCAAAACCATCACCGGCTACAACGGCAGCTGCGACTCAGCCGCCCAAGCAGCCGCCAACTACACCCACCTCATCGAAGACGTAAACACTTCCACCTGGGCACAGCAGAAAAAGACCTTGGCTGAAGTTGGCAAGGCTGGGACCTGGACGGAGAAGGTCACCTCAAAAGGGGATCTACTGACCACTTCAAAGGATCTAGCCAGTCTCTCTTTTGACGGTGGCTGGGTTTACCGTTCCGATGTTGCTGCTGGTGGTCTGTACCGGATGGCCAGTTGCGAACCTAAAAAGACTGCTGTGGTTCAGGTGTTCTTTGGCGCCACCAGCGCCAACGTTAAGGCAGCTCCAAGTGCTTTCTTCCAAACGGCTACCCTTGCACTGGTTTGGGATGGCGACTGGAAGATTGCCGACGCTGCGATAGTCGCAAATGGCCAAGATTTCGGCGGCAGGGTCAAAGACTCCGGCCCGATGAGCGTGGGAACCAACATGGATGACGAAGCCACCCCGGTTCTCCGCGACGAGCTGGTCAATGCCTTCTTCAAGGACAAGACCCGTGAGGGGTGGGTTGAGTATGCAAACGCTAAGCGTTAGCAGAACCGTCCGCCTAGTCGCCATCGTCCTGGCGATGTTCCTCAGTTTCGGAATCCTTGCCGCCGGTCCCGCCCACGCAGCGGATGACGTGAGTAAGTCCGAGAAATTGAACGCAGACCAGCTCAAGCGCCTGGCTGGTTTGCCCGCGGATCAGCGCGACAAGATCCGGGACCGCATGAACCAGGAACTGGGTAAATCAGTCTGCGCCGACCCGTGGTTCTTCGGACTCATGGGCGGAAACGATTGTGAGAGCGTCTCTGCCAAAGCCTTCGGGACCTTCTTGACCACACCCGAAAAAGTTCTGGATTACGACGGAAAAAACACCGTCCCGTTCTGCGCCGCGCTTCCAAACGTTGGTGCACCGGCAACCGGCTCTGCCTGGTGCGCCCAAGGGGCCGTATTCAGTAAGTTCGCCCCTATTGCTGGGGTGGTGATGCGGACGGCCATCTCCACGATGCCGGGCGGCCAGGTTGTCCTGGGCACCGTGGATACTGTGGCGTTCATTGCTAACGCGAAGGACGGGTTTGAGAAGTTTGCAAACACCGTGAAGGCCGAGGGTGTGAAGTCCACCAACGAGGTGTTGAACAACCTTTTGAAGGTCTCCGTGTTTGAGATTGATGACGCCTTCCGTGCCACGTGGGCTCTGTTCGCCGGGATCGGGATCATCGTCATGGGTTTGATGTATTTCAAGCTCTGGAAGGACGTTGCGAACGAAGAGATCGATATGGACTCCGCCCGGACGTCTTTGCTTTGGTATGGGCCGTTGTCCATGATCCTGGTGCTGTTCGGACCAGCTATCGGCTATGTGTTCAACGGATGGATGAGCGGTGTCACTGAAGGAGTCACGTTCTGGACCTCCAGCAGGGTCACGGACTTCGGCGTCGCTATCTCCCGGTTCGCGTCCTACGAATCCAACGGCGCGTTCGGTCCCTTGGCAGCGGTGCTGCTGTTCGGTCTATTGTTCCTAGCTGCGTGGGCCATGCTCGGGTTGCTCGCGTTGCAGCCGTTGGCCCTGTACCTGCTCGGTTTGGGCATTGCACTGATGGTCGGGTTCATGATCCACCCGAAGTACCGCGAACGCGTGGGCAAAGTCAGTGCTCTGTGGCTCGGGATTTCCCTGTCAAAGCCGCTGCTGCTTCTGCTCATGGGAGCCGTGTTCAGCTACATCGCCTCCCGTCCGGCGTTTAGCGGCGAGGGCGTGGACGATGGCATGGTGAACGCCACGTCGGTGTTCCTGGCCGCGGCCGCGATGTGCGTTCTGGCCTTCGCCCTGCCGCTGCTCTACAAGTACGTCCCGATCCTTTCTGCTTCTTCGACCAGCCTTGGAGAGGGCCGCCAGTCCGTCGCCGGACCGGCCATGGTCGCCGGCGCAGGCGCTGCGATTTCCTCGGCCATCCGGCAGAAACGGACCGCGCAGGTACAGTCCGGCGCTACTGGCGGACGGAGCGGGAGTCCTTACGGCGCCGCCGCCACGAAGGGTCCTTCGTCGATGGCCACTCAATCAGAAGGCCAAGCGGGTTCAGGACCGGGATCGAACGGTTCCGGGATCTCGGGCCGCCGGAGTGCAGCCTCCAGGGTTCCGAACGAGCAGGGTGCACCCTCAGGCCAGGACCGCCAAAGCGGCCAGACACAAGGACAGCCGGAAACCCGCACGATCGGGGAGCTGCAAAAAGCCGACCGCGCCGGAACCGGCGGGGCCAAGGCAGCGCAAGATTTCAAGACCGGTGCCGGGGCAGTAGGCCGAGGATCGGTGAAGGTCGCAGCCGGTGGCGCGACCGCGTTCCTGCTGGCAGGCCGGGAAGCGGCGCGCCAAGCCTCCATGCGCGGCCAGCGCTCGACCCGTTCAATGGCGCCGGATACCGACCACATCAGTGGTCGGTAAGAGAAGTACAAGGAGTAGGTAGTCATGGGAAGAATGGTTGTTGTCGGCGGTGAGGTCCAAAGCCGCGGCCTGTTCGGAGGAAACCGGACAGCACCGGAATGGATCGGCCTGGCTACCTCCATCGGTGCCGCACTGCTGATCGTTGTGGCCGGCGGCAGCCAGCTCGTTGCCCTGATCATCGCAGCGGTGCTGGTCCTGGCGGGGGTCATCCTCACCACGCCCAACAAACTCTCCGGCCACCGCTCCCTGGGCGCCATTTTCGTGGAGCTCCGGCACAAGAAGGTCCGTGCCAAGAACAAGTCCTTGGTCTATGTTCCGGTCAAGGACCGCCCGCAGACGCGGATGATCAAGGCCGGGAAGAAGGACCGGGAACGGGCCGACGAGAACGGCATGATCGAAGTTCCCGTCCGGCACAAGGACAACGCCCCTCTCATGGTGGGCACCGTCCGCCATTTCTCCATCGAAACCCCGGAAGGGCCGTTGGTCATCTTCCGGCATCAGGGCAAGGTCAGGAAGTCCTACTACACGGCCACGATGGAAGTCATGGGATCTTCCTCGGGGATCCGGGAGGAATACCGGAAGGAATCCGGCCACGTCGCCCGTGGCCAGTACCTTGCCCGGCTGGCACGCCGTCAATCCCTCGTCACCCATGTCCAGACGCTGGCCCGGGCTGTGCCGATGGATTCGGCCGATCACCTGCTGTGGGTCAAACGGCGGGTCGCGCAGAACGTTCCGCGGATCCTGTTGGAGTCCTACGGCGAGTTGTGCGAGACGACCCGTTCACGTTCCGAACAGCACCGCACCTATGAGACGTTCCGGATTCCCGGCTCCGCTGCCCTGTACCGGCGGGCGGAAGCTTACGGGTCAGGGGACGAAGGCATTGGTCAGGCGATTTATCAGGAAATCCGCTCTGCCATGGCCCAGGCCTCGATGATGGGTTCGATCACCAATTCCCGGCCTCTTGGCCCGCAGGCGATGGCCGCGCTCCTGCGTCATCTGCAGGATCCGGACTTCGACATTGACGACTACGACGGCGCCAACCTGATGGACTGCTGGCAGCACCTGGACGGCGCGTCCTCTCCCATTTCCCTGGTGGTCAATGATCACTGGCACGTCCGTACCGGTTACGTGCCGGCCTCGGCGTTCAGCCCCGCCCCGATCCCGGTCGAGGCGTTGGAAGCGATTATCAGCGGCATCCAGCCCGCCGTGGTGCATTCGGTGTCCATGGTCATGGAACTTGAAGATGCCCGCAGTGCCCGGTCCAAAGCCCGTTCCGATGCCGCAGAGGACCGGGCCACGAGCAACAAGGTGGCCAAGTCCGGTGTCGTGACCGACGGCACCGAAGAAGTGTTGTTGGGAGCCTCCCACCAGCGGCTCCTGGATCTGAAGCCCGGCTCGGGCCACCACGGCGCGGCCTACGGGCTGTATATCTCCTTCGCAGTGGAGGACGCGAACGAGATCCTGTCCACCACCGACATTGTTGAGGCAGCTGCCTCCGATGCCGGTATCGAGTTCATTGACTGGCTGGATCACCGCAACGACCTTGCCCTGATCACGACCATGCCGTTCACGAGGGGAATCCGATGACCACCACGAACGATGTCAAGCGTCTGAGCCTGCCGTGGGTTCTGGCCAGCAAATCCAAGAGGACCCTCAGGGCGCAAGCCCGCGATGGGCAGCTGGAGCTCGAAGCAGCTGCAGCCGATACCGCGGCCGAAGGCTTGCGACGGAACAAACCGATGAGCAAGCGTGCGGTGAAGAAGGCCGAGAAGAAGGAAGCCAAAGACCGTGAGCTGGTAGAGGCAAAAGCGAACGCCAAGACCCGGTGGCACCACGAGCGGAAGTGGGCGTTCGCGTCGAAACTGGGATTCTATGACCCGGCCGCACCGGGCATTGCCTCTTCCACACGGCAGATGGAGTTCTCCCATATGGCGATTGCTTCCCCGCCGACCTCGCACCGCGGCCTGGTCTTCGGCGTGGACGCCGGGTCGGGGTGGATGATCGTCCATGACCCGTTCACCGCCTACGGTGACACCCTCGAATCTCCGAACGTCTGCTACATCGGTGACCTCGGCCAAGGGAAGTCCTCAGCCATGAAAACGTGGGGCGTACTGCGTCAACTGATCCTCGGCCGCCGCGTCGTGGTGATCGATAAGAAGTACCAGAAAGACGTCGGCGGCGGCGAGTACACACCCCTTGCACGGAAGCTCGGCGTCGCCCCGGTCCGCTTCAGCATCGGTGGCGGCGGATCCCGGATCAACATCCTGGACCCCCGCATCGCAGCCCGCCTGAACGAGGAAACCCACGACAGCGCAGAGTCGCTGAGCACCCCTGCCGGCCAGTCCATGCTGGTTCGTGCCGTCATGGAAGAGGCCCTCCGCCGGCCCATGACGCCCAAGGAAGGCAAAGCCGTCCGGATGGCGCACAGGCAGGCGTTGACGGAGGCTAAGAAGGCCGGGGAAGTCGCGCACATCGGGCACGTCCTCAAAGCCCTCTACGCGCCCAACGAAGACGCCGCCAGGGCCACGAACCTGACTGTGGAAGAGCTGCGGGAATGGGGCCAGGATCCGGCGTTCGAACTGGAACGCATGATCGAGGACGACCTGGCCGGTCTGATCGACGGGGAGACCAGCGCTGACATCCAGCTCAACGCAGGCCTGACGGTCTTCGATGTGTCGCTGCTTCCCGAAGACGGCCCGGCGCTGCCGATCGTCATGACGATCATCAACACCTGGTTGGCGAACACCCTCTACCGTCAGGAAGAAGCAGTCCCCACGGTCCTGCTGATTGAAGAGGCCTGGCACACCGTCCAGGGTTCGGTGGCCACGGTGACCCGCCGCAACACCAAGCTCTCGCGTGCACTGTCCCTGTCGTGCCAGTTCGCGTTCCACCACATCTCGGACATCCCGGCCGACAGTCCGGCGATCTCCATGCTTAAGGAGTGCGGCACGGTCCTGTTGTACAAGCAGCAAAAGAGTGCTGACGCGTTGGCGTGTGAAGAGATGTTCACCCTCCCAGTCGGGTCGGCCGAGGTCATCACCAAACTGGTCAAGGGCACCTGCCTGTTCAAGATCGACCAATATGATCCCTTCGAGGCCATCCACGTCCGCAGCCCCCTGGAAGTCGAGCTGACCGACACGGACGGCGCCATGAAGTCCACCTCCACCATCGCGTTCACCGAAGAACCCATCATCGATGAAGCCATGGAGGTTATTCCGGCATGAGCAAACAAACCTCAACAGACACCCTGATGAAGCTCGGGCTTGCCGGCTTCGTTGTTGTGCTGACAGGCCTCGCCTGGGTCTCCGCATTCCTCGGTGAGATGCTGACGCCCACGGGAATGCCATGGACCAACGTCACGGAGTTGGTGGCGCGGTTCAAGGAAGGCACCTTCGCCTGGCCAGGAGCCGCGACATGGATACTGATCGTGCTCGCAATACTCGCTTTCCTGGGGATTGCGTTCATCACCATCGTGCTCGGGGGTAACAAGCCGAAGGACGACGGCCTGCCCAGGTACAAGGACCTCGAGCCCCGGATGGGCAAGAAGGCAGCCTTGGCCAAAGCCCGGCAGTCACTCCACCTGCCCGAAGACGCGGCCGAAGCGGATATCATCGTCCCCGCGTTCAAACTCGACGGCAAAGTCCTCTACGTCCAGCACGAAGACTCCATGTGGGTCTACGCGCCGCAGCGCTCAGGAAAGACGCTCTATATCGCCGTCGGAATCGTATTGGATGCCCCCGGCCCGGTGCTGGCGACGTCCACGAAAAACGACCTGCTGATGTACACAGCGGTGACGCGCAAGCGGCGCGGCCATGCGCAGGTCTTTGACTTGCAGGACATTTCCGGTTGGCCCGACACGATCAGCTGGAGCCCTGTGGCCGGGTGTGAAGACCCGGACGAAGCCCTCGCCCGCGGCAAAGCCTGGGCCGGTGCCCAGCCGATGGGGAACGTGAAGAACGGGGACTGGTTCAACTCCAAGGCCGCAGCCATTCTTGGCCGGTTCCTGCACGCCGCGGCCCTCGATGGTGGAACCATTGAGGATGTCGTGCGCTGGTCCAACAACTTCGCGGATCCCGAACCTTTGGAAATCCTCCGCGAACATGGGGCACCGGCCGCGTTCGCTGAACGCCTGCAGGCGCTGACTTCCTCCCGCGCGGGCGAAACGGTGGACTCGATCCAGGAAACCCTCGCCGGCCTGCTGGAGCCGCTGTCCTCGCCGAAGGCCCTGAAGCTCCTCACCCCTGGCGAAGGCCAGGGGTTCAACGTGGACAACTTCCTGACGGGGGCAAATACCCTGTACCTGCTCACGGACGGAGAAGATTCCCCGGTTGCTCCGTTGGTGACGATGTTCGCGGACCATGTCTTCCGTAAAGCCCAGAAGATCTCCCAGACCCGCGCCGGCGGTCGTTTGTGGCCGGTGTTCACGATGGTTCTGGATGAAGCTCCCAACGTTGCGGCCTTTCCGAAGATGGCCGGTGCCCTTTCGGACTCCGGCGGCCGCGGTATCCGCATTATCGGGTTCAGTCAGTCGTTCGCTCAGAACCGTGCCCGTTGGGGAGACGATGGGGCCAAAGCGATCCGTGGGACATCGTCCCTTCGCCTGTTTCTTCCCGGTCTGGAAGAGATGGCCGAACTTGAAACCGTCGCCAAAGCTGCCGGGCCGACCACGCATCAGCGTGTTTCGACGTCGCGGGGCAAGGGCGGTTCGTCGAAGACCACCAGTGAAGAGGAACGTCCTGCGATCCGCGCCCACCAAATCCAGCAACTGGAACAGGGCAAGGCCTTCATGCACTACACCAACGTCCGCCCTGCCGTCGTGGAACTGACCCCGTACTGGCAACGCGATGACGTTGAGCAGATCAAGAAGGACAAGCAGGCCGCCGAGGCCCTGACCCGCCGGATCACCGCATGAGCGAGGACCCCTACGGCGACATCCCGCTGCCGGACGAGGAACCTGCACCGGAAGACGCGGGTTCAGGCAGCGAGGCAGGGGCAGCAGGCATAGCACCGGCCGGCGTTGACGGGGACGGCGTATTGCCCTCGGTCGAGGAACTGGTACTGGACCATGATGGCCAGCTGGGCCAGCTGCGCGCAGACGTTGATGGGTTGGTTGGACTGGTCGGGGATCTTCTCCGGAAGCCGCCCGCCGAGAAGCCGGCGCCCTGGAACTGGAAGGAATTGGACGGCCCCGGACAGGCAGCCCTTCTCACGGAACTGCGTCAGTGGGTTGACTGGTACAACGGCCGCTACGGTGTCACGGCCGATTCCAGGATCCTAGGCTGCTGGTACCGCCACGGCCCGGTCGTGGAAGAACTCATCGGCGTGTGGATCGGCTGGCGGGCAGCCTACTATGGCCACCAGGCTCCGAACGATGCCGCTGCGTACTGGCACGAACGGATCCTGTGGCCCGCCCTGGCGCGGATCACTAAGAGCAACTGGGGCCTTTCGGCGTGCATCCCCACACACAAAGACCCCCGGCCCAAGTCTGAGCCTTCTACCGATGACGGCTTCTCAGCCTTTGTCTCCGCCCTGAATGGCTGAGCGTATGTCCGGGATCCTCCGCGCAGCGCGAGCTTGGCATGGCTTCTTGGGGTCCTTCACGGCACAAAGCCGGCGTCGGAGAGAGCGGGAATGATTATCGCTTGTGTTGCTGTCCCGCGGCATCAGAGACTCGGCCCGAACGGATGTGAAGAATGCGTGCAAGCTCTCTTGCATGCCGTGCGTGAACAGCCCACACCACGGAAGGCTGTCGAACACTTCAGTGCTGCTGCACGTGAAGCCCGCGAGGAAATACGACGCCGACAGCGCTGGTGGGTCCGCAAGGACCCAGTAGAGCCCAGCCACGACTTCGCGTTTGCGATCGCAGCCAAGGAAATGTCTGCGATCGAAGCGTTCTGGGTGGAGAACCCGAGGGAACGGGGCTTCCCCTCCCGGAAGGCCTATGAGACTTTCAAGAAGAACGAACTGGGTATTGAGGGCGGCCCCGCTTCGTTGACCTACCACGAAACCATGGCGCTGCTGGCTGGGTATCCATCGGCCTACCGCCTTGGCCCTGACCCAGCCGTGTTCGAGTTGCTGGAACAGCACCGCGACACGATCTGGGACAGCGTTCCCGAAAACATCCAGCGGATACTACAAAACCACGCCAAGGACGACTACAACGGTTGGGGTCGGGTTAACAGTGCACACGTGCAGCAGCTCGCAGCGTGGATCGGTGACCATGGCCAGCTGCCCCGGCCCGTGGCTACATACAGGCAGGAATCGCTCACCTACTCGCACGACCGGAAGTGGTGGGACCGCGTCTTGGCGCTGACCCCAGGGGACACCATCAGCTGGGATGACCGCCCGGTTTCAACTTCGGTTGATCCGGGCTTTACCCGGCAGCCCACACCAGGCCTGGGCGCTGATGAGGAATGGACCAAGCAGCACCGATACATTCACTTCATCATCACCGCCACAAAGGGCTTCTACTTGGGGTCGGCAACGGCAATGCAATTCGATGAACATGAGCTCATTCTCAAACCCGGTCAGCTGTACCGTGTCACAGGCATCCGGCAGCACAGCACGCCGAACATGCAGGGCAGACGATATGGGGCAGGAAACCGTGTCTACATCGTGCTGGAGGAAGTACCAGGAGCTTAGTCCAGCAAACCGTTCGCCGGCGGAGAAAGTCACTGGAGCGCCAATGCGGCCTACTCCTAAGGGCTACGGTGCCGCTTGCGGGTCAATGTTCGGCACTTCACCGCATGGTCCGTCCCGCCGGCGAGGTTCCTTCAGAGCCTGCGACGCTTGCTCAAGGAGCTGCCGGATGGGTTCGGAGGCTGCCGGGTCCGCGCGCTGGCTGCGTTGGGCGCTGAGGTACAATCGAAGTGCTCTGTGATCGCGTCGATGGTCTTGGGTGAGTTCGTTCCGACTCCCAGACTGACGGAGTGGTCCAGGGCAGGGCGCTGGGCGTCGGCTTCAACCCGCACGGCCCTCAGGGCTTTGTTCTCTTTGCCCTGGTGGACTAATCCTGATTCAGAAGCAACAGCCGGCGAGAGTTGGGATTCAGTTGAGGAGGACTTCCTCGATCGCTCCGTCACGGGCCCCGGCGCGGACACGTAGGGCGGAAATGTAGCTCGGCCTGAAATGGTCGTCGGTCTCTGCTTCCGAGTCGTCCCATTCGTAGAGCACGCCCCTTAGCGTGTTCATGAGGCGTCCGATCAAAACGGCAAGGGGAAACGGACACCGCAGCAGTATGTGTACTTCGGCGTTTCCATTCTCGTTTGAGAGTGCCCTGATGTGCGCTGCAACTTCAGCGGCAAGTTTGCCTGCAGTAGCGGGATCCAGGAGCTCATCTGTGCTGCTTCTAAGGTGAATCCATGATTTCAGGATGTCGCCGTGTTCCTCGAGATACTTCTCAAAGGCAGCGTTGCTTCTCTGGTTGAGGAGATCAACGTATGCAGCAACGGCAGGCCTGCCGGGTTTGCTTGCTGATGGGTTGGTCCCTGAATCATTGATTGATGTCATGGGGAAGGTGCTGAACCGGGGTTCGCCATCGCTGGCCCAGATATTTCCTTGCTGGTCTGTAACTTCCATGACGCCGACCCTTGAGGAGGGCAGGGAGGCGCCTATGGCGAAAGCAACGGACAAGTGGGCACCTCCTTGAATTCGTATCTTGCGGGCGCCCGTACGCGTGACGGCGTCAGGAAGGAACCCTAGGGTGTCCTTTAGGTCGATCAGCCCTTCGCGGCTCGGCAATCGTTCGTGGTCGGATGGTCGAACGCGAATGTCCAATTGGCCGCCTGTCCGGTCGTAGACCTGGGCCACATTGCGGGTCTGAACGGACAACGCGAAAGTGTGATCATTGCGGGCAACCTCTTGGCGATGCGTGGCTAGACGGTGCCAGAGCATCTTCCTGACCACGGTCCGAAGTCCCTCGCGATGAGTTGGGTGCTGGTCAACGCCGCTAAGTGTCTTTTCTGCCATCCCGAGTAGCCGTTCGGGGGCGGAGTAGTCAATTTTGCCGGGGGATTTTTCAACAGCGTTCGCTATGCCCAATGCGAAGCTTTCGTGAGCTTTGTGGGAAGCAAACAAGAGCGGGGCCTCTACCCGCTTGACCACCTCGCTCTCTGTAACCTCTGGCGTAGTGATCAGCACTCCGCCTGAAATGCCATCTCCGATTGCTTGGCGCAGGCGGGCTTCGGTGTCGCCAGGAGGCAGATCGTCGCGGTCCCGCCACACAGGAATGCCGCCTGCGCGCATTAGCCATGCCAGCTCTGCACAGATCTCTGTTCCATCTGACTGCCTGTATGAGATGAAGATGGGATCGGCGGGTTCGTGGGCGGAAATAATGTCAGCCAATGTGTTCCTCACTATTGATAGAGACAGAGGGCGCTGCTTTTGCGGGGGCGTCGGAAATAGTTGCTGGTACTGGGCGGGCGGATTTTCGATCGATGACCCACGGAACCATCAGGACTTCCCCCGTGGGAGAGTGCCCAACAAGAATGGAAACAAAACGGGTGAATCCAAGCTCAGGGTCATTCAAGTGCTTGGAATACGCATCGAGATCGTATTGGCTCGGCCGGAGGTCACCGGATGGGTGGGTGTGCCATTCCCCGATCCACTGGCTTCGGTCTGTCGCCCATGCGCGGGCAGCAAGTTCTTGGGCGTGGGCCAAGTCGCGGAGGAAACGGTTGGTTTCCCGGATGGCGTTCGGGCCGGGTCCTCCGGCGTGACGGATCGCGATGGTCTGGCTGTCGTCTGTGCCGAGTAGTATCCCGCCGGTCTCTGACCCGTCGCGGGAACGGGCAGCCTCCCTTTCGATGTCGCTTAACGAGCGCAGATGGATGCGAAGATGCGGGCCGTCATCAGGGCTGTTCATTTGACACCGCATGTCGGACATTCATCCCTTGGTTTGGGGATAGTTGACCAGCAGATCCCGGCAGCAGCCTTGGCGTCAAAAGGTGCGGCGAGGTCTCCTGACGGCCGCAGGCCGATCACCGCATGTTCCCCTGGGAGAGCCTGGGTGTGGTCTCCGTGCAAGGACTCGAGTAGCGTGGCTACGCCCATTTTCGCCGCCATTGTTCCCATGAGGTGCAGATCTGGCGGCACCGCAGTCATGGGCTGATGTACTCGGCCTGTGCCGTAGTCCAGTTCTTGGTCTGCTTCGGCGTCCATGGCACCCGCCTCATCGAGGTGCGCACGGAAGCACAGGAGACACCCAAACCGCGGCGTAGGACGGAGTCTCAGGAGCTCGCCGATTGCCCCGTTATCCAGGACACATGCCATGATGGCAGGTTTTCCAGCCCGGCGGGCGAGGTGGCTGACGACTCGACGGGGAGCTATGCCGTCCGCAGCGCAGATCACTAGATCAACTTCGTTGATCAAGGGGCGCAAAAGATGGGTTTGGTTGACTACATCAATGGGAAGCGCTTCGACATCCTGCAGAGGCCACTTAACTTTCAGATGCGCCTTCAGCGCGTCTACTTTTCGCCTCCCAACACTCTCTGGGCCGAGACTATGCCGCAAGATGTTATGCCATAGAAAACGGTCGGGGTCAGCAAGAAGAACACGGCCAACACCGTAGCCGGCCAGAGCTTCCGCTACTGCGCTACCGATGCTGCCGCACCCAACGACCAGAACGGAAGTACCCGCCAGGTGCTCGATGGGCCATCTACCCGCAAGCTGCAGCAAGCCAACCACTTCGGGCTCCACCTCAATCGCAATGGGTCTGACCCCGCTTCGTTCCACGTTCCATCCAGCGAATTCGTGGACTCCCGCCTGAAGGTTTTCCGCAGAACGCTCGGGGTCGTGCGTAATCACCAGCGCGGCGTTACGACCGGGGTCGACAACGCCAGGAACCATTTCCCGGAACCATTCGTAACTCATGACACCACTGGGCCGACTGATCAGATAGCGGTGGGCACCGTTGATCTCGTCATGCGGCTTCCTGAACCACTGTCCGCCCATAGGCTCACCATCCCACTTAAGGGTTTGGTATGCCGAGGGGATGTCAACCGGCAACGTGATACTTCCCGTGGACGAGGACGAGGTAAGCGCACTCACGACGTACATGTCCTCGGAGCGAACGTAACGCATCCGGATCCTGCCGGAAGCCTCCGTAGTGTTCGAAATCTTTGTGGCCGCGTCCCGGGGGAGGACTATGAAGGGATTAATTGGTGGCAATAGGATCCTCGGTGTCAGGGGCTTCCGCATCGGCGCAGGTGTATTCAGTAATCAGGTGATCGAAGGACGAGTCTGTAACGATGCCTCGTACCGACATTTCTTGGATTGCCCCGCACTTCATCAGGGCGTACTCGATGCGCCATCCCGCGGCCTTAGCAAGCAGTTCAGTGATGCTGGCTTCAGGATTCCAACCGCCTTCGCTTTGGAGCAGGCACAAAGAACCTCCAGGAGCGACATGCCACACCGAGCGTGATTCTTCCTGGAGCGTGGGTTCGACGCTCACGGGAAAAATTGTCGGGGCAATCATTGGATGCGCAGCTGAATACACCACCGCGACCACCAGCCCCGTCGGGCCGATCAGTTCTTTCAGGCCCTCCGGCACTGACCGCTCGAACGGCCAAAGAGGCAACTCTCCCAACCAACCGCCGTGAATGTACTCCCCGATCCCTGATGGATCGATTCCGTGGTACTCCAGATTCGGAGCGAACATGGCAACTTCCCTACGATCACGTTCCAGCCTCGCAGGCTCGGCATCCTGCCAATACACCGGTTCAGCGGTCCTGAGAGAGGTCATCCCTGGGGAGTGTCCTTGACTGTTCGCGGCACCTCGGGCGCGATGGCTGGGAGAGGGCTCCCCGTTGAAGAAGGTTTGGGGAAGTCTTCGCCGAACACATTGCCCCAGTGCTGAATGGCCGCGGCAACGTTTTCGTTGTTTTGTGCTTGAAACCCGCGAACCGCGGCATCACGAGCTTCCTGTAGGCAGCTAGCGAACTCCTCGTAATCGAGGTCTGATTGGATGGTTCCGCAGATACCCGCTGGGTCGACTACTTCGCGGCCACCGTCGATGGCGTAAAAGGCGCTGACGAAGAAATCCTTGAGCGCGACTGGCCGGGTCCGATCGGTCGGGAGGAACTCCAGGGCGAGGACCTCCATCACCAAAGATTTGACCTTGGTGTCCTGTTGGGACGCCCACCGCTTGAGCATGCGGACGGTGCCGGCGTAATTGCCCCACTCTGCGTGCTTTTTCGCGACTTCGCTGATGAGATACTCGGGGTCGGCTGGAACCCATTCCTTTGAAGCGGCCTCGGGGATGCACAGCATGCCATTGCGACGAAGGGCGGGCATCGCGTCCACGGTGAAAGCGTTGGGGTCCTCGGGATCATCCAGGAAGCACTTCACTGCATGATTGCGCGGGCTGGCCAGCCGGACCGCCTTGTCGAAGGTCCCGTTTGTGGCTCCGAGCAGAGTATTGACACGAGTCCTGGTGTAGTCGAGTGCGTCCTCCGCTGAAGTGCCAGGCGCACTCCAGCCTGGATGTTGTGAGCCGTCGTAGATGATGACGACGTCGACGTCATGGATGGGGTCCTTGTGTGTGCCTCTGGCCAGCGAACCTGATGCAATCACCTCGTTGACGTCGCCTTCGGTCAGGAATGCGTCCCGAAAGAGGTCTCTGCGACGGCGGGCTTCTTTTACCTGTTCGGCGTCAGCGTTGACAATGCCCTGAAATTCGTCGAAAGCGTCAGCTACGCTCACCCTTGGTTCCCCTTACATAGTGGCCATGACCCAACATGTAGTACAAAACTATCGATTGATGACTACATGTTGTATTACAAGTATGTCATTCGATTGGTGAAAGTGTGGTCTGGAGTCCCTCAGGAGTCCCTCAGGAGTGGCTCAAGATTTGCTCAAGATTTGCTGAGCCTGGCTGTCGCCGCGCTCCGCCAGGTTAGCCTCTTTAATCTGGAGCCTGTGAAAGGCCATCCGGGGGAGATCCCGTCGTTGCTGCGTTCAGCGTTCGAAGTTGCCGAGGCACAAGGTCTAACGATCCCTGCGCTTGCGAGCGAGCTGGCATGCAAACCTGCTCGCGTACGAATGCTGTTGGGACAAAAAGACACTCGACCTGCGCTAAGGATCGTTTGACCTGGCAGGCGCCACACCGGGCAAAAACCCACAGGGAATCCTGGCTCAACGGCCGCGTGCGAAAGCCCTGACATTACGCTTCATGGGTCCAGTCAGGGGGCATCGCAGCCAGTAGTCTTATCCATCATCATTACGTTCGCGACATATTGGGGTACAAACATGGCATTCGACTTCGGAAAACTAGCACTGGGCGGGGAACTGTCGTCCATCACCGATCCGG
Organism: Paenarthrobacter sp. E2MeOHC11; assembly: GCF_058744955.1. NCBI lineage: Bacteria > Bacillati > Actinomycetota > Actinomycetes > Micrococcales > Micrococcaceae > Paenarthrobacter > Paenarthrobacter sp. E2MeOHC11. Next base: position 138,180 of record NZ_CP196674.1, read on the forward strand.
AGGCCTTGTTCGATGCTCTGCCAAACAAGGAGGAAGGTTACGGCTACCTGCGGTCGGTGCAAAGCGATGTACTGCAGGCATGGGAGGGCCGTCGCGACCAGCGGGACCTCGTCATTAAGACCAACACGGGCGGCGGGAAGACAATCGTCGGACTGCTGATACTCCAATGCTCACTAAACGAGGGCCGCGGGCCAGCCATGTACGTCACGGCCGACGCCCACCTCGCTGCCCAAGTAAGGGCCGAAGCCAGTGCGCTCGGACTAGAAGTAACAGATTCGCCAGACGATGAGAGCTTCCTCTTCTCCCAAGCCATCCTTGTGGTCTCCGTCGGCGTTCTCATTAACGGCAAGACCCGCTTCGGGCTCGAAGGCAGCACAACCTCACGGCAGCCCATCACTGTGGGCAGCGTCGTGATCGACGATGCGCACGCGGCAGTAATGGAACTGGAAGGCAAATCAACCCTCCGCATCCCAGCCACCCATGCAGCCTACGAAAAGGTTCTAAATCTCTTCGTCGACGACCTGGAAGCCCAAAGCAGCACAACGCTGATGGACATCGCATCCGGAGTGCACTCGGCGGTCCTGCGGATCCCGTTCTGGTCCTGGCGCAAAAAACGAAGCCAAGTCCTCGAAGCGCTTTATCCACACAGCAAAGAGGCGCCCTTCGAATGGGTGTGGCCCCTACTGGCAGACGAACTGGAACTTTGCCAAGCGGCCGTGACCTCGGCCGGGCTGGAAATCAAGCCGCAATGCCCTCCTATCCAAAAATTCCCCAGCTTCTCAGAGGCCCAACGACGGGTCTACTTGACAGCTACCCTGGCCGAGGACAGCGTCCTGGTGTCCCATTTTGACGCTGATCCGGCCAGCGTTGCGGACCCCGTCGTGCCTGCGTCGGCGACCGATCTCGGGGACCGGCTCATCCTCGCCCCTATGTCGCTCAACCCTCGCATCAAACATGAGCAGGTCCGGGAGATGGCGGCCGGGCTCGCCGAACGACACAACGTTGTTGTCCTCGTGCCTAGCCACGCCCAAGCGGGGGAGTGGGCTCAGGTGGCAAAAGCCACCGTCAGCACAATGGATGAGATCGGCGAGCAGGTACAACGGCTCAATGCCGGCCACGTCGGTCTGGTGGTCATCGTCAACCGGTATGACGGAATAGACCTTCCCGGCGATGCCTGCCGTGTCCTCATCATTGATGGCATCCCAGAGGCGTACACAGGCCTTGAGCGCCGTGAAGCAGCTGCCTTGCGCAAGAGCAGAGCCATGACCTCCCGGCAGGTACAGCGCGTCGAACAGGGCATGGGCCGCGGAGTGCGCAGCCGCGATGACCGCTGCGCAGTGGTCATTCTCGGTGCTGGCCTCACCCGCCTCCTCGCAAACGCTGACGCAGCAAGTCAGCTTTCCCCCGCCACACGGGCGCAATTGAACATGTCACGTACCGTCGCAGCAGGCATGAAGGACGCCTATGCGCAGGACATCGTCTCCGTCATTGAACAGGTAGTCTCCGGGGACCAAAAATTCCGCGAGGCGTCCCGCGGCGCCCTCAAGGGCGTCGTCTACGGACCCGCTACAGTCGACCCTGCCGCAACTCACCTCAGAAGGGCCTATAACGCAGCGGTACGCCGTGACGCCCGTGCGGCCGCCGCGCACGCACAAGAGGCCGTTGCCGCCGCCCATGCTGACGGCGATGCACGCTATGGCGGCTGGCTTTCCGAGACCCTGGCCGGCTACATAGATGCATTCGACACGGCTAAGGCGCAGGCTGAATTGGCCGAGGGAAGAAAGCATAATATGGCTACCCTGCGCCCGATAGTTAGCGCAGGATACGAACCGGTCGAGGCTGCCTCAGCCCAAGCCGACGCATGCCGCGACTACATCCGCGAAAACTACGCCAACGGGGCCGAACTGATCTTGGGCGGCCAAGCGATCCTCGACGACCTGAGCTGGAACACCAACCGCACTGCGGAGGCGGAGGCGGCACTGGAGGATCTCGCCGAGCTTTTAGGCATCCGGGGACAGCAGCCGGAGAAAGAACAAGGCGTGGGCCCTGATGTTCTCTGGGCCCTCGGCAACCACACCTACGCGGTGATTGAGGCTAAAACCGGTTCCCAAAGTGATGTCATCTTCAAGAAAGACATCAACCAGCTCGCCGGCTCCGTCAACTGGTGCGAGATAAACTACGGCACGGACGCGCACATCATCCCTGTCATGGTTCACCGCAAGACAACCGTCGAACGCACCGGTACCCCGCCATCCGGAACGCGCATAGTAAACGGGAATGGACTGAAGGCGCTGAAGAACGCCGTGGGATCCTTCCTCCTCGCCGTTGGTGACGACTTTGGCGACGCGGCCAAGATCTCTACTTTGTTGAAGGAAACCGGACTTACTGCCGAGCATATATTCGCTGCAGACTCGCCGTACTCCGCACCCGCCAGCACACAACGATGACTGAGCAATCAGACGACGTACGGCCCATCGGTGGAGTGATCTCTTGGAATTTGTCGCAGGCATAACGTCCGCATGGGGCTCATTGTCACGTCCGGGGAGTGGGAATACGGGCTGCCCCACATCGCCAAAACGGGCTCACTGTGGCGTCTGATGCCGGCGGTGATGGCTCTGTTGACCGCGTCGGGGGAGAGCTGTCCTTTGTTCTTCTCGGCTCCTCGCCAGAGGAAGTAACCGATGAGCTGGATCAGGAAGGGGTATCCGCCCGTGGCGGTGCTGCTGCACGGACCAGTACAGGTGCGATGTTGATGTCTGCGGCGGCGAACGTGTCGGTGTAGGGCTTCTCGACGTCGAGGATGGCCGCCTTGTGCAAGGTCGATTTTTGTCCGCCCTGCGAAGGAACGTCGCAACACCTTCGTTGAGTAGGTCCGATATACTGCTGAGGGCAGTCCGGCGAAGATCAACGCGATCGGTAGCCGGTCCTGGATCAAGTGCTCCCTTGGGGTCCAGCTGGGCAGGCTCAGCGCGGTCAACAGCATGGATCTCTTCCACCGTGATCAACAGCCCGGTGCCGCGTTCATCAAGGAGGCGGCCGCATCTTCCTTGTCCATGGGCACGATGATGCCAAAAAGTTTTCAGCTGGCACGCTTTCTAAAAGATCTAACGGGACGTGATCCCGTCATACTGCACGAGCAGCCCAACAATGGTGCTGTCCTCTGTTGGCGTCTCTTGCCAAGGAAAA